>NZ_JBMNDS010000072.1:0-52609 GCF_052543295.1 Streptomyces sp. SAS_270 | reverse complement strand
TTCGCGGAGTTCACCGTGAACTCCGCGACCGCCCGTACGGCGACGCTGGGGGTCCGGTTCGCCAATGGCGCCACCACCGGTGCGAGGCCCGCGAACCTTGTCGTCAACGGAGCCACGGCAGGGGCGCTCTCGTTCGAGTCCACCGGTGCGTGGACGACGTGGACGACCAAGACCGTGACGGTCCCGCTGAACGCCGGCAGCAACACCATCCGGCTGGATCCGACCACGGCAGCCGGACTGCCGAACGTCGACTACCTCGATGTCGGCTGACTGACATCCCGCGCTCTGCCGGTCTCTGCGACCGGCAGAGCGTAGGGAACAGCCCATGCCGCCCGTACGTGACATCGTCAGGAGAAGGACATGAGCAGAACGCGTCTGCCCCGCGCCATCGCGGTCACGGCGACGTTGGTCACCATGGTGTCCGCGAATCTACTCATGGTGCCCGAGCAGGCCCACGCGACCTTCGGAACCGCGGACATCAAGCCGATAGAGAGCAATATCGCTGCCAAGCCCTGGGCCTCGGCGATGGCCGCCTCCGGCTCGTCCAGCGCCCGTCTGGCGATCGACGGCGACCCGACGACGTCCTGGCAACCCGGTAGTGCCGGCGCCCGTCAGTGGCTCACCGTCGACCTCGGTGGAACCTACGACAACCTGCGCAAGGTCAAGGTGCTGTTCCCGGACCGTGGCGTGGCCCACCGGTACGTCGTCGAGGCCTCATCCGACGGTCGCCGGTGGAGGACCATCGCCGACAGGTCCCACAACCGAGCCGTGTCGCGAGGGGAAGTGCACCTGTTCACCCGGCCGGCAACGCGCTTCGTCCGGCTGACCTTCACAGGTGGGCCGGGCCGGGCCCGGGCAGGTGTCAGCGAGCTCCAGGTCTTCAACTACCTGCGGGACGACCTCACCCTCGGCGCCGATCTGTCCTGGATGGACGACGTCCAGGACCAGCAGTACTGGGTCGACCCCCTGGCCGAAGACCGCGGCGCCGGGCCACACCTGCTCGACGTGGCCAAGGACCGTGGCATCGAGTACAGCCGGCTGCGGGTATTCAACGAGCCGCGCAGCGAGAGCACCGGTCAACCGACGCCGATACCGCGCCAGGGCCCGGAGCGCTCACTGGTCTCAGCCAAGCAGATCAAGCAGCGGGGCATAGGCCTGGGGATCGACTTCCACTACGCGGACTCCTGGGCGGACCCGAGCAAGCAACCAAAGCCACGCGCCTGGGCCGAGCTGGAGTTCGCGGACCTGTCCAAGGCCGTGTACGGCTTCACCGCCGACTATCTGAAGCGGTTGATCCGGCAGGGCACCACGCCGGAGAAGGTTGCGGTCGGCAACGAGATCATCAATGGCTTCATGTACGGCAGTGAGGCGGCAGACATCGGCACGACGAATCCGCCGTATTTCGTCGACCAGGCCGACATCTACCAGTCCAAGCCCGGCGGGGGCCTGCTGTGGAAGTACTGGCGGTCGACCGACCCGGTGGAGCGGCAGCTCTACGACCAGTCGTGGGACCGGTTCACCACTCTGGCTGCGGCCGGGATCAAGGCCGTCCGCGACGCGTCACCGACGTCCAAGGTCGAGATACACGTGATCGTCGACAAGGACAAGCTCGCCAAAACCATGGAGTTCTGGCACCAGTTCCTCACCCGGGTGAAGGCAAAGGGCCAGAACCCCGATGTGCTGGCCATCTCGTACTACCCGGAATGGCACGGTACGCCCGAGGCGCTGGATCTCAACCTGAACACCATGGCCACCGCCTACCCCGGCTACGAAATCGACATCGCCGAAACCGCCTACCCCGCTTCGGGCGGCGACGGCTCGCCGTTGCCCAACTCGCCGTACCCGCGAACCGTTCAGGGGCAGGCGGACGCGATCCGGAGGGTGTTCGAGGCCGCCAACGACGTGGTCGACAACCGAGGTTCAGGGGCACTGGTGTGGGAGCCGGCCGGCTACCAGCCGATGTTCCGGGCCGTGCCCGGACTGGCGAACACGTGGGAGCCGCACGCGTCCATCAACGTCTTCAACGCCAGCCGCGCCAAGCACATCCTCCAGGACACCGTCTACACCAGCACCGTGGTGGGGGCCGCCCCGAAGCTGCCCTCCTCCATCCGCATGCTCACCACAGCCAACAACAAGATCACCACTGTCCCCGTCCGCTGGCAGCCGTTGCCACCTGGCGCTACCGACAGGCCGAGCGAGGTGACCGTCACCGGGACGACCGGCACAGGACCGGTCACGGCGGTCATCGACGTCATGCCCAGCCACGGCGAACACGACGTGACCACCTCATAGCCTGCCCGGGAGAACCAGGCCGTGTTCGACCGGGAACGGCCACCCTCACCCCGACATCCGGTGCGCCCGACCAACCGCACGCCGCTCCTGCCACCCCTCGCGGGTGGCAGCACCACCCACACCCGCTGTCGCGCCGTGCGCCCCGTCGACCCGTTGGCCTCTGTCGCCGACGGGACGCACCCGGCAACGGGACCAACCGAACACCAAACCCTCCCCCATCCCCGCACCCAAGGAGTCACCATGACCCTGCGACGACGGACCTTCCTCAGCATGAGCGCGGCCGGAGCGACGGGCGTGGGCCTGTCCCTGCTAGGAGTAGGACAGGCACCGGCCACCGCCGGGCCACTGGACACCGCACCGACCACGCCGTTCGCGGTCGGCGTGCGCCGGTACAACTGGACCCGCGGCAGCCGCCCGTGCACCACCTACGTCTACTACCCGGCCACCGGCAGCGCCGGCGGCAGCCCGGTGACGGACGCTCCGGTCGCAGGTGGGGTCTTCCCCGTCTACAACTTCACCCACGGCTACGGAAGCAGCCCGCAGAACTCCTTGTTCATCATCCGGGCCCTGGCCTCGGCGGGCTTCGTCGTCCCCGCCCCGCACTTCAATCACAACTTCACCGACGTCAACAACGGCAACACCTCCAAGGACGTCTCGCAGATCCTCACCAACACTCTCGCGCTCAACGCGAGCGGACCGCTGGCCGGGCACATCAACACCGGCATCGGCATCGGCGTCTCGGGGCACTCCCTGGGCGGCATGGTCACCCACGGTCTGCTGACCTCCTGGCCCGACAGCCGGATCATCTCCGCCAACCCGCAGTCCTGCGTGGACATGGGAAACCCCGCCGCCTCGGTCTCGGTCAAGGTCCTGTTCGTCCACGGTGACCGGGACTCGACCACGTCGTACTCCTCGGCCCGGCAGGCGTACTCGGAGATGACCTGGCCCAAGGCGTTCCTCACCTTCGTCGGCGGCAGCCACACCAGCTTCTGGAGCGACCAGCGCTTCCCGAGGACCGTCGTCGACTGGGCCCGCTGGACCATGTACGGCGACACCGCCGCACGGGACCGCCTCCCGGCTGACGCGTCCGGGTCGAACACCCGGTGGGAAGCGCAGCTGGGCGACTCCCCCGGCGGCCCGGGCCTCTACACCCTGCTGGCCCAGCACAGCGGCAAGGCCGCCGAGATCAACGGGGCCTCCACCGCCGCCGGCGCACTACTCGTCCAGCGGACCACCACCAGTCGCCCCACCCAGCAATTCGAGTTCGTGGACGCCGGCGACGGCCACGTCCGCGTCAAGGCACTGCACAGTCGCCTGTTCCTCCAACCCACGGGCACCGCGACCGGCGCGGACATCGTCCAGCAGGCCGGCACCAGCGCCACCAGCCAGCAGTGGCGCGTGGTCGATCACGGTGGTGGCGTGATCAGCCTCGTCAACCGGGAGTCCGGCCTGGCGATGGATGTCTGGGAGTACTCGACCGCCGACGGCGCCCGCATCGCCCAGTACACCTACAGCGGCAACCCCAACCAGCGCTTCACCCGCCGCCACGTCTGACCGGAACGTGTCGGGGCACCGCTCGGGCAACAGGGCGGGCGGTGTCCTGCTGTCGAGGCGCAGCTTGATCCCGGTGTCGCGGGGGCGAGCACCTCGGCGACGTTTCCGCTCGCGAGGGTGACGACGCGCGTCGCCGGGTCGAGGGACCCGGTGAGTGGCCAGACGACCGTCGTGCCGTCGCCGGCGTACACGATGAAGTCGAGTCCCGTGGTGTCCTGCTGCGCCGCGACAGTGGCGAGGATACGTCTCGTGGGCGTGTTCTGGGTGTCCCGGTCGACCTTCTGGCCCGTGGTGAGCAAGTCGATCCCGACGTCACGGACGATGCCGCCGAGAGCCGACTTCGAACCCCTCAATGACCTGCTGTGTCTGCTCTTCGAGGCGGATGACGGGTAGGCGCCCGAGGCTTCGGTGAAGGTCTCGATGAGTCCGGCGTGCCGCTCAGGCTCCGTACGCCACCGAATCTGCATCCGCGCGTCACATGAAGGGATCACGCGCACGACGGTCCTCGGGCCGACGGGAGCGCCGAAGGCCGCGTCTGCTGCGATCGCAGTAGGCCCAAGTGTCTGCGAACGGCCAATGACGAGAGGCCGGGGAGCTGCGAGCGTGAGGGTGGACCGTGATCACAGGCTCGGCCGCATGGCATTTTCTGGAAAGGCACGTCGATGTCCCCTCTCGCCCGCTGGTGTCATAGGCACCGGCTCGCCGTCGTCCTGGTCTGGGTGGGCCTGTTGCTCGCCCTGGGAGCCGGAGTCGGCGCCGCCGGCAGCGCCTTCGGCAACAGCCCGACCTCGCAGGACACCGACTCGGCCAAGGCCACGGCCCTGCTGCAGCAGGCCTCCGACAGTGCCGCGGGCAAGAGCGGCCGGGTGGTCTGGCAGCTGGACGGCGGCGAGGTCACCGAGCCGGCCGTCGAGAAGGCGATGACCGGCAGGCTCAACAGCATCGCCGACGCGCCGGGCGTCGCCGCGGTGACCAGCCCTTACACACCCGTCGGTAAGGGACAGATCAGCAAGGACGGCAGGACCGCCTACGCGACGGTTGCGTTCGACCAGGACGTCTCGGACGCCCAGATCGACCACGTGAAGGAACTCGCCACCGAACCGGACACGGGGAGCCTGCACATCGCCCTCAACGGGCAGGCGTTCACCGTCAACCCGGAGCCGAACGCGGCCGCCGACGCCATGGGCATCGTCCTCGCCTTCGTCGTGCTGCTGTTCGTCTTCCGGGCGGTCTGGGTGGCGGCGCTGCCCATCATCACGGCCGTCATCGGCGTCGGCACCTCCGCGGTCACGGTGATCCTGCTCAGCCACCTCATCACGCTCTCCGACACCACGCTGACCCTCGGCTCGCTGATCGGCCTGGGCGTGGGCATCGACTACGCCCTGTTCATCGTCAACCGCCACCGCGCCAACCTAATGGCCGGCATGAGCATCGCGGAGTCGGTCTCCAAGTCCCTCAACACCTCCGGCCGCGCCGTGGTCTTCGCCGGACTCACCGTCGTCGTCGCGCTGCTCGGCATGCTCACCCTGAACGTCGGCATCATCAACGGCATGGCCATCGGCGCCGCCGTCACCGTGGTGCTCACCGTCCTGGCCGCCATCACCCTGCTGCCGGCGCTGCTCGGCCTGATCGGTCCGCGCGTTCTCAGCCGCAAGGAGCGCCGTGAGACGGCCGACTGGACGCGGCCGCGTTCCTCGGGCCGCGCCGGGGTGTGGGGCCGGTGGGCCGAGCGGGTGCAGGCCAGGCCCAAGACCCTGGGTCTCGTCGCTCTGGCCGTGTTGACGGCGCTCGCGTTCCCGACGCTCTCCCTGCGCCTCGGCGCGTCCGACGACGGCAACCTGCCCACGTCCTCGACGAACCGTCAGGCATACGACATGATCGCCGACGGCTTCGGCCCCGGCTTCAACGGCCCGCTCGTCCTGGCCGTCCAGGCACCCACCGCCGCAGACAAGGCAGCCGAGGCGAAGTTGGTCACCGCTCTCGGAAAGGTCGACGGTGTCGCCAGTGCCAACCCCGCGCCCATGAAGGAGGGGCAGACCGTCGGAGTGGTCTCCGTCGTCCCGACGACCTCCCCGCAGTCCGAAGCCACCTCCGACCTGATCCACCACCTGCGTGACGACGTGATCCCGCAAGCCGAGCAGGGCACGTCGATGAAGGTGTACGTGGGCGGTGTCACCGCGAGCAACGACGACTTCGCGTCGGTCCTGATGGGCAAGCTGCCCGTCTTCGTGCTGGTGATCGCCGCGCTCGGCTTCCTCCTGCTGACCGTCGCCTTCCGCAGCCTGCTCATCCCCGCCGTCGGCGCCGTGCTCAACATCCTCAGCATCGGCGTGGCGTTCGGCGCGATCGTGGTCGTCTTCCAGTACGGCTTCGGCGCCGGACTGCTCGGACTCGGCGCCGGCGGACCGATCGAGTCGTTCGTGCCGATCCTGGTCGTCGGCATCATGTTCGGCCTGTCCATGGACTACCAGGTCTTCCTCGTCAGCCGGATGCGCGAGGAGTGGTCCCACACCGGTGACAGCCACCGCGCGGTCCGGGTCGGGCAGGCCGAGACCGGCAAGGTCATCGCCGTGGCCGCGACCATCATGGTCTGTGTCTTCGGCTCCTTCGTCTTCGGCGGCATGCGGGTGATCTCCGAGTTCGGCGTGAGCCTCGCGGTGGCGGTCGCCGCGGACGCCCTGTTGATCCGCATGGTCGTCGTTCCCGCCCTCATGCACCTGTGCGGGAAGGCGAACTGGTGGCTGCCCCGCAGTCTGGACAGGGCACTGCCCGACGTGTCCGTGGAAGGCCCTGCCGACCAGCCGGGGCAGCCGCACGCGGTGCCGGAACGGACGACCGCCGACCTGGCCAACTGACGGTCGGCACGACGGACCGGCTTCCCGCGCGCGGGCCGGCGGAAACGGGGTGACCCCGGGTTCCGCCGGCCCGCGCTCCTTACAGTGAGGGAATGGAACTGCCCATGGTGTGGCGACAGTGGCTGGCTCGTCATGACCGGATCAGAGACGCGCTGCCCGCCGTTCCGCTGATCGTGATCGCCGTGGCGGCGACCGCCGTCGGCCCGTCCCACTGGCACGAGCCGCGGTGGGACGAGGTGGTGTGGACGGCGCTGTCGTGCGTGCCCCTGGCCTTCCGGAGTCGCTGGCCCCTGGGCGTCGCCCTCTTCACCCTGGCCGGCGACCTCACACTGATGGCCCTCGCCTGGCACATCTCGCCGACACCGGGGGCGAGTCTCGTCGCCCTGTACACCCTCGCCCTCCTCGGCAGCCGGCGCACCGCGTGGATCGTCGGCTCCTTGGCGGCCGTGGCGATCACCGGTGTCTACGCCGCGACCCACGCGCAGTCCGTGGTGGGGGGTCCCGGCCTGCTGCGGTTCGACCTCGCGATCGCGGCCACCGCGCTCGGCCGCACCGTCCTCAACCGCCGCCAGAACCTCGCGGCGGCCAGGGAAAGCGTGGAACACGCCGAACGCACACGGGAGGAAGAAGCCCGGCGCCGGGTCACGGAGGAACGCGTGCGGATCGCGCGCGACCTGCACGACGTGGTCGCCCACCACATCACCCTGGTCAACGCCCAGGCGGGGGTGGCCCACCATCTCATGCGCGCCAACCCGGAACAGGCCTACGCGGCACTGGCCCACATCAAGGACAACAGCCGCGCCGCGCTCGACGAACTGCGAGCCACCGTCGGTCTGCTGCGTCAGCCCGACGACGCGCCCGGGTCGCGTGCCCCCATCGCGACCCTGGCCGATCTCGACGCCCTGGTCAGCGGGTTCCGGGCGAGCGGGATACCCGTGTCGGTGGCCCGCGCCGGCGATCCGTCGCCCGTGGCACCCGCGACCGAGCTGACCGCCTACCGGATCATCCAGGAAGCGCTCACCAACACGCACAAACACGCCCCCGCGGCCCGGGTCGCGGTGGTGCTGGACTACGGGGTGCACTCGCTCCGGATCACCGTCACCGACGACGGGCGGCCGGGCGCGCCCAAGGGCGCGGGAACCGGCCACGGGCTGATCGGGATGCGCGAACGGGCCACCGCGATCGGCGGTACCGTGACCGCTGGGCCGCGGCCCGAGGGGGGCTTCCAGGTCGTCGCCGACCTGCCGCTCTCGCTCGCCCCCGCCACTGTCTGACCCCACGTGAGAAAAGATCGCCCATGGCCATTCGCGTCCTGCTCGCCGACGACCAGGCCCTGCTCCGGGGCACGTTCCGGCTCCTCATCGACGCACAGCCGGACATGGAGGTCGTCGGGGAGGCCTCCAACGGGCGGGAGGCGGTACGGCTGGCCCGGTCCGAGCGTGCCGACGTCGTGGTCATGGACATCCGGATGCCCGAGCTGGACGGCATCGAGGCCACCCGGCTGATCGCCCAGGACGAGGACCTGGCCGGGGTCAAGGTCCTCGTCCTGACCACCTTCGAGGAGGACGACCTCGTCGTAGAGGCCCTCCGGGCCGGCGCGAGCGGCTTCCTGGGCAAGGGGGTCGAACCGGGGCAGCTTCTCGACGCCGTCCGGCTCGTGGCCGCCGGCGAGGCGTTGCTCTCTCCCGCAGCCACCAGGGGCCTCATCGCCCGCGTCCTGGCCCACCCTGCCCCCGGCGACCTCGTCGACCCCCGCAGGCTGGCTACTCTGACTCCCCGGGAACAGGAAGTGCTGACCCTGGTGGGCTCCGGTCTGGCCAACGACGAGATCGCCGAACGCCTCTTCGTCACCCCGGTCACCGTCAAGACCCACGCCAACCGGGCCATGGCCAAGCTCGGCGCCCGCGACCGGGCTCAGCTGGTCGTCATCGCGTACGAGACCGGCTTGGTGCGCGCGGGAGAACGCCGGGGCTGAGGTGCGGGCCGGGCACGGCCGACGGCCTGCCGGCACCGCGCGCACGCGGGCCGGTCCGCCGCCGACCACCCGCCCGCCGCTCGGCCTCGGCGTCGCGGAGGGGTCTGAGATAGGTGGCCTTGAGCAGTTCCCGGGCCGCGCCGTCGAGCGCAGGCCTCTTGCCGTCGAAACCGGTCCGCGTGGTGACCGACACTCGGCTCGGCCGCAGCGGATCCATCAACTGCGCCTTCAGGGTGACGTAGAGCGCCGTCTCCCCACTTTCCTCGGTGGTGACCAACTCCAGGAACGTTCCCTGCTCCTGCACAGTGAGACCCCGGAACGCGCACGTGATGGAGAACGTGTGTGCCCGTCCGTTGCCTCCCGCGTGGAAATCGTCCTTGGTGATGCGGTAGAAGTCAGCCGCCGTCGTCAGCAGGCACAGCCGGATCGCGTCGACGATCGCGGTCTTCCCGCTGTCGTTCTCCCCCACCAGCACGCTGATGCCCGGGCCGAAGTCGGTCCGCAGCGACTCGTCTTCGTCTCCCCGCCGCTGCGGCGCCGAGCCGAAGATCCGAAAATTCTCGGCCCGCACATGCGCCAGGTACACCGAAGCTTCCCCCGGACAAGCCCGCACCCCTGCACAGCACAGGCGACGACAGCCGCCTCAAGTGCCCCACCCATTGCGGCTCGTGGCGTAAGCATACGAGAGTCATGTACACCCCAAAAAAGAGGAAAACGCGCTCGCTGACGCGCGAGGGCGTTCTCGCGATCACGGGCGGGCGTCTCCGAGGGCCCAAGGGAGAGGTCCGGCAGGGTGGCCTGGTCAGATTCCGAGTCCCGCGTAGGCGTCACATGTTGCGGGAGTGCCGAGCGTGTTGAGGGTGGACTCGACGCGGATCTTGCCGGACGGGGGTACGAGGTCGGGGTATTCGGAGGATCCTCCGGTGACGTTGTGCTTCGCGTCGTAGCAGATGATCCCGACGCGTGCGTCTTTCAGCGGCGTCGTGGTCGGGTTGCTGACCTCGAAGGTGCCGGTCGTATCGCCGTACTCGCCCTTGCTGACGTGGACGGCGCTGGTCGGGATCTTGGGGAACGGCTTGGTGGAGAAGGTTCCCTCGTCATCGACGAGGAGCGTGGCCTTGACCTTCGCAGCCTTCTCATTCGGCTTGACGTCGACCTGGGTCCCGACGACGAGCAACTGGTCAGGCCGGCTGAAGTTTTCAACCTGGCTTTCACTACCGATGATCTTGTTGTTCGCGTCGAGGACGTTGAACTGTACGGTGACGGTCTGACCGACATGTGCGGAGGTGTTGCGGACGAGGGAAGTAACCCACACGTACTCGTCCTGCTGGCCGAAGCCGCTGGCGACGAGCTGACCGGACGGCTTGGCGGCAGGCGAGCTTGTCGTCTTTGCGGGGCCGCCCGTGGCCTGCTCAACCACGTCGGGGTCTTTACCGCTGGCACAGCCAGTCAGGGCCAGGGCGCTCGTCGCGGTGGCCAGGATCGCTGCGGTTGGGAAGTTCATGTGGCGCCTCGGTTGTCGGGAAGGCTGCTGTGCGCGGGCCGTTGGGGACGGGCGTTTCCATTGTCGGAGCCGCGCAGGCGGTGCCTTTGGGGACTCCCCCTCGCCTTGCGGCGGCAGAGTAAAGGTTGCCCGTCCTGTCAGGTCGTGCCATTCACTGCCAGCAGCGAATGGCACGGGACCCAGCTGTGAGCGCGCGGTCTGGGTGTACCTGTCACCCATCTGTGGAGCATGTCCTGCGACTTGTCGGTGATTTTCGGGGCGTCGGGATCGGCTCGGTCTCACTGCCGCTCGCGTCGTAGTCGACGGTGAGGGTGGTGCCGCCGGGCAGTGTCTCCTTAACGAGCTGCCCGTCGCCGTCGATATACCGGTGAAGCTCAGCCACGTCGGCCAGAAAGTGGACCTCTGGGTGAAGATCGTCGGCGTCAAGATCGCCTTCCCCGTCAAGGTGAAGAGCATCACCTCCAACGGCTGGAGATTCGAAACCCGTTGGGGCCACCCGGACTTGCAGGTGCCGATAAATCATCCGCCCAGGTGACGGTCTTGATCATCGATCTTGGAACGTGCAGACCGCTGGTCCCCCGGTCTTCACCCGGGCAGAGCACGGGCGGCATCATGACCTCTCGTGCTGCTGCGTCTGACCTACCTCGCAGTCACGAACACCTTCGCGCTCCTGCGCCTGCTGCCGATGAGCGATCGCGAGAAGGAAGTTGAGATTCTCGCGCTGCGGCACCAGTTGCCGGTCCTGCAACGCCAGGGCGGCAAGCCCGCGTTCACCGATACTGACCGCGTGATCCTTGCCGGCCTGCTCCACCATCTGCCGAGGCAGGGGTTGCGGCGGCTCCTGCTGCTGGTTCGTCCGGACACGATCTTGCGCCGAGTAGTGCGCTCATCGACACCCGCCAGATCCGCTTCAACTCCATCAGCTTTGGCAGGTCCACCCGGCCGGCGAAGGCGCCCCGGATGTCTGCGGCGGGCATCAGCAGCTCCGCGACAGTCCCGCTGCGGCGGCCAGAGACTCGAACCGGCCACGCGCCCAACGCTTGTGCTGCCAGACGATCAGGCGGGCCGCCTCGTGCTGCGGGCCCACGAGTCCGGGAGTGGCATTCAGGAACGCACGCCCTCTTCCTCACGGGATAGGAGACCGGTCGGCAGTACGACCCCGAGCCCTGGCAGTCGATGAATTCAGGCCTCGGACAACATAGTGAAGCGGTTCCTGGGACCTTGGTGACGGTCGCCCATGAAGTACCTGCAGCGGGCCTTGCGACCCTGCGGCACGGGGATTCATGCGGGCAATGCGTGACAACAGACAGGCGTGGCCGTTCGACACGGAAGCCCCCGAGGAACTGTTGGGACGCACCGGCTGGAAGTTCGTTGAGGTCCTCCGCGAGCTCTTCGACAAGCTGAAGGCCAAGCACGGCACCGTACTGGTGATCGTCGACCAGCCCGCCTCAATCGGCGCCCTGCCCTTGGCCGTCGCCCGCAACGTGGGCTGCCAGGTCGCCTACCTGCCCGGATTAACGATGCGGCGGAGCGCCGACCTCTACCCCGGCGAGGCCAAAACCGACGCCAGGGACGCCTTCATCATCGCGGACGCCGCCCGCACCATGCCCCACAACCTGCGCTCGCTGGAACTGACCGACGAGATCACCGCCGAGCTCACCGTCCTCGTCGGCTTCGACCAGGACCTGGCCGCCGAGGCCACCCGCACCAGCAACCGGATCCGCGGCCTGCTCACCCAGTTCCACCCGTCCCTGGAACGGGTCCTGGGCCCCCGTCTGGACCACCAGGCCCTCACCTGGCTGCTGGAACGCTACGGATCCCCGGCCGCGCTGCGAAAAGCCGGACGCCGCAGGCTGGTTGAGGTAATCCGGCCCAAGGCCCCGCGCATGGCGAAGCGACTGATCGACGACGTCTTCGAGGCGTTCGACGAGAAGACCGTCGTGGTCCCGGGCACCGGCAACCCGGGCCTGCCGAGTGACGCGAACAGGCCCGCGATCCAGGGCTCCGGAAGTTGCGGTTGGCCGACAGGTTCTTCGTAGGGATCCACTCCCTCTCCGCGTGCCGGCCCGGTGACGGATCGTAGGAGCGGCATCGCGGCGAGCGCAGCAGAACTCGAGAACACCCCCAGCCGCACGGCCAGACGATCTTGACGGAAGTCATCCGCCCGTGACCAGCCCGAGCATCCAGAACCCCACGCACACCAGACCCCTGACCTGCGGCTTCACGGCACAGGTGATTTCGGATCCGGTCACCGACCGCGGAAGTCCAGTTCGGGGCGCGGACTGTTCGGCGCCGTCAACCGCGTCGTCCCGAACGACGACCTGGGTCTGGAAGCGACTCGCCTCGCGCGCAAGCTGGCGAACGGCCCCACACGCGCCAATGCCGTACACAAGTGCAAACCAGGTGGCTGGGCTTCGTGGCCAGCGAGGGAGAGCACTGGAAAGTGCCATCTCCCACTGCTCTACCATTCGATCTTGAAGAGTGGTGGAAAACAGCAGGTCGCGGCGGCTCGGGACACGTCGACATAAGTTCGTTCATGAAGTTCATCTCGCACAAGAGTTTCATGCCGTTCGTCTGGTACCGGATCGCCCTCGGCATCGTGATCATCGCGCTGGTGGTGACGGGCGCGCTGAGCCCGCACGCCGCGGAGTCGGCGGGCTAACGCCCGTCCGGGGCCCCCAGGCCGCCTGGCAGCCCCTTCCCGTCCGGAGAGTCAGACCCGTCCAGGGCCTCCGGAAAGGGGGCCGCCCAGGGTTCCTGCTCGACCCGCACCCCGTTCGCGACGTATGCGATGGTGCGGTACCACCCGGCGAGGACCAGCAGTTCCAGGGCCTCGCGCTCGTCGAGATGAGCACGCAGGCCGTGCCACGCCGAGTCGCTCAGGTGCGACGTGGCGTGGAGTTCGTCCACGGCGCGTAGCAGGGCGGTCTGCCGAGGGGACCAGGCCGGGTCCTCGGGGCCGCCGGTCGCGGTGAGAGCGACCTGTTCCGGGGTGAGTCCGGCCGGTTCGGCGTACGTCGCGATGTGCACGCCCCACTCGTAGGCGCAGCCGCAGAGTGCGGTGACGCGGGCGATCACGAGTTCCCGGTCGGCATCGCCGAGCCGCCCGTGGACCAGGAGTCCCGCACCGAGTGCCCGCATGCGCGAGGCGAGTTCGGGGTGGCGTTCGAGGACCTTGAACAGCATCAGGGGTTCGCGGGTGACGCCCGGTGGCATCCAGCGGTGCAGCGCGCGGTCGGTCTCCGGCTCGTAGGGCGGCGCGACGCCGTCAATGCGCTGGTTCATGGCCGCGTTACCGGCTTCGTTGACTTCATCGGCTTCATCGGCTCCATGACCGTACCCTTGCGCTTCTGAAATCGAAGCGCAAGGGTACGGCTTGGACGACTTCGGTCGGCCTGAACAACTTCCGCGGAGAGGTACGCACTTGTCCACGACGCCCGTCCCGGCTGCGTCGCCCTCCGGGACGCCTGTACCCGCGGCGGGCCCCGATCGGCTTCCGGGACCGCTGCTGACGTGGTCCCACGCCTGGGCGGACCGGGAGTGAGGCACTGCGTCAAGTGCTCGCGATTCCGCCCGAACAGCCCGTCCAAGTCCTCGCTGATCCAGCCAAGTTGACCGACCCGGCACCCGCCGGCCGTGACCAACCACATACGTCATGAGTAGCCGACTGGTAGCGCAGTGTCAGTCCTTGCCCCTAGGCTTGTCGGCATGTCCCCCGATTCCATCTCCCCTGGTTCCGTGCGTTCCTCCGCCGCGTTAAACGAGCAGATCCGCGCGCTGTGGATACGCACCAGCGGCTCCTTGTCGGCTCAGGAGCGCGCGGAGTACGAACTGCTGGTCGTGGAATGGGCCGCGGCGATCCGCGGTGAGGTCGTCGAGGCGGCCTGAGACGGAAGGCTCCGGCGCGCACCACTGCACGGCGCCTGAGGAGTCCAGGCCTTGAGGGCGTGAGGACACACCGCCCCCGGCGACCCGAACAGGGCCTGGCGAGGAAGCTGCGGCCTGATCAGTGAGCGGCGAGCGCTTTGTCTATGCGCCGCAACGTTCCCTCGTGCGTGACCCACCTGCTCAGGCTCTCCAGCTCCGTCCGTGCCGCCCGGTCCCCGATCCGAGCCAGGGCAACGATGCCCGCCTCGGCCACTTCGGGAGAGCGGGGAGCGTCTCCTGACCGATGGTCCAAGGAGGTCTCGACGAGGCCGACGAGGGCGAGGACGGTGTCCGGTTGAGGCGGAAGGAAAGAGAGCATCCAGGCAAGCCCACGCAGAACATGGGCATTGTAGGGGTCGAAGCGCGCGTTCACATCGAACGCGAGGTGCGGATGGCCGACAAGCGGGATCGTCCGATCCAGGCAGGCCAGCTCGAACCACTCCAGCACAGCTCGCCGTACCGCCTCTGGGCCGGCGGCATCCAGCAGAGCCAGTGCGGTCTGTCTCCACTTCGCCGACGGTGCGGTGGCGGTCACCGGGGCGGCATGGGCCAGCAACCGCTGCCACGGCTCTCCCCCAGCGGTCACTTCCTTGAGCGCCTGGTCGGCCCACGGCTCCCCGGGATTGAGCACCGGACCAGGGAACTTGGCCAGCAGATTCCGCATTCCGGGTTCCGTGCCGTTCGCGGCCGCATGGGTGCGCCGGACACCTGGCAGGGTCGCCGCAGCGTTTGTCCGCCGGAAGGCGGCCAGGATCGCGGGATCGGGAGTACGCCCGGCTGCGAGTTCCGCATCGGCCAGTTCCCAGATCCGGTGGGACGACCAGATGACGTACTGGTCGCTCAACCTGAACAGCCGTTCCTGACGTTCGGCAGCAAGCAGGTCCCCATCCAGGCCGGAGGCAACTCCGGAAGCGACCGTGAGCAGTTCGGTATGGAGGTAGTCGACGTCCCGCCTGAATTCCTCGGCCGTCCCCTCGTTCTCCACATGGGCGTACCAACGCGCCCAGATACCCGCGAGCTCCAGCCGGTCATCGTCGGGCAGCCCCCGCAACACCTCCATGTTCTCGACCCCTACGCCCGTCATGGAACCGTTGTTGCAGGCGGCCCGCATGACGGCGCGGGACAGCTCCTGCAGATCACCGCGCCCGGCGAGGTCGCGGTACAGGACGGCCTGTTCCACCAGCAAGTGAGTGTTCCGCATCCATCTGCTCATGACCGGCAGCGTAGAAGAGGCCACTGACATCAAACATGCCCGGTCGGCTGAGGGACCGATGGGAAACCGGTGGGGGATTGATCGTTCGCCGGTGTCAGCGTGTGGCGCGGGAAGCGGCCGGGGCTGCCGAATATCACTGCACACCCCCTTGGCGTGGCACGTTCCGTGGCCAACACTGTGCCGATGACGCAGCGTGTGGAGCTTGCGACGGTGATGGACCGGCTTGCCGTCGACGAACTCGTCACCGAGTACGCGGTGGCGGTGGACGACGGTGACTGGGAGGCCTACCGAGGGCTGTTTACGCCGGACGGGCGTGCGGACTACCGCTCGGCCGGCGGCATCGAAGGAGACGCCACAGACGTTTCGGGGTGGCTCGCCCAGAGCATGCAGTTGTTTCCCATGCGCCAGCATCTGATCGTGAACCGGCGCGTGCGGTTCGGGATTCTGGACCAGGACACCGGTGACACGGCCCGCGTCCGGGCCGACTACGTCAATCCGATGCGGTTCGCGGGGCACGATGGGGGGTCCACCACACCCGACTTCGTGTGCGGCGGCCGCTACACGTTCGGGCTGCTGCGCACGGACGACGGCTGGCGGTTGCGCGCCGTGGTCGTCGAGGAGAAGTGGCGCCTCGCCCCGCAGCACCGCCCGGAGCCCGCCCCTTCCTGAACTCGCACCCTCCTGCAGCAGGCCCCCTGTCGGAGATCGTCTCCGACGCGCACACTGAAGGCACCCATGGGGTAGGGAGGCGCCGTATGAAGATGCCAAGCAGTTGGCTCGCCTCCCCGTGGCGGCGCGGAACGCTCGCCGCACTGGCCGGAGCCCTGCCCGTATTCGCCTTTCCTGCCCCGTCCTTGTGGTGGTTCGCGTACGTCGCCCTGGTCCCGTGGATCCTGCTCGTCCGCTCGGCGCCCACGGGCAAACGAGCCGCGTACGACGGATGGCTCGGCGGACTCGGGTTCATGCTGGCCGTGCACCACTGGCTGCTGCCGAGCCTGCATGTCTTCACGGTGCTGATCGCGGCGCTGCTCGGCGCGCTGTGGGCTCCGTGGGGCTGGCTCGTGCGCCGGTTCCTCGCAGGCGTGCCGTCGGGCGGGCAGGTCACCGCCGCGCTCGTGGTCGTGCCCTCGGGCTGGCTGATGGTCGAACTCGTCCGGTCCTGGCAGGGGTTGGGCGGGCCATGGGGTCTGCTCGGGTCCAGCCAGTGGCAGGTGGAGCCCGCGCTGCGGCTGGCCTCGGTCGGCGGGGTGTGGCTGCTCAGCTTCCTGGTGGTCGCGGTCAACGTCGCGCTCGCCGTACTCGTGTCGGTGCGGGAGTCCCGTATCCCCGCCGTGGCCATTCCCGCCGTCGCCGGGCTGGTCGCCACGGCCGCCGCGACGTCGGCGGCCTGGGTGTGGGCGCCGCGCCCCGAGGCGGACGGCAGGGTGCGGATCGCCGTCGTGCAACCCGGTGTCGTCGACGGCATCGACAGCGGTGACAAGCGGTTCGCGCGTGAGGAGCAGCTCACCCGTGCGCTGGCCGGCCAGGACGTGGACCTGATCGTGTGGGGCGAGAGCAGCATCGGCGTCGACCTCGCCGACCGCCCCGACCTAGCGAGTAGGATTTCCAAACTCTCTCGTGAACTGGACGCCGACATTCTCGTGAACGTGGACGCCCGACGCTCCGACCGGCCCGGCATCTACAAGAGTTCGGTCCTGGTGGGACCTCAGGGCCCGACCGGCGACCGCTACGACAAGATGCGGCTGGTCCCCTTCGGCGAGTACATCCCCGCGCGTTCCCTGCTGGGCTGGGCAACCTCGGTCGGCAAGGCGGCGGGCGAGGACCGCAGGCGCGGTAGCGAGCAAGTGGTGATGGACGTCGGGCACGGGCTGCGGGTGGGCCCGATGGTGTGCTTCGAGTCGGCGTTCCCCGACATGAGCCGGCATCTGGCCGAGGACGGCGCCGAGGTGCTCCTCGCGCAGTCGTCGACGTCCTCGTTCCAGCAGAGCTGGGCTCCCGAGCAGCACGCGTCACTGGCGGCGCTGCGGGCCGCCGAGACCGGCCGCTCGATGGTGCACGCGACACTGACCGGCGTCTCCGCCGTCTACGGTCCCAGCGGCGAGCGGATCGGCTCCTGGCTCGGCACGGGCGCGAGCACCTCGGCGGTGTACGACGTGCCGCTGGCGCGGGGCGTCACGCCGTACGTCCGGTTCGGCGACTGGCCGGTGCACGCGGCGCTGCTGGTGCTGGCCGCCCTGTGCGCCACGGAGGGCGCCCGCGCCCTCAGGCTGCGGCGGACCGCTCCTGGATCGTCCGTACCACCCGCTCGCACAGTTCGTGAGTCGCCAGCGCGTCCCGGGCGCTGAGCACCTTGCCCGCGCGGACGGCGTCGAGGAAGGCGAGCACCACCTGCTCGATGCCGCGCTGCCGGGCCACCGGCACCCAGTCCCCGCGCCGCCGTACGGTCGGCTGCCCCTTGTGGTCGACGACCTCGGCGAGATTGAGCACCTGGCGCTTGGTGTCCTGCCCGGAGACCTCAAGGATCTCCTCCGCGGAGCCGCTGAGCCGGTTCATCACACCGAGCGCGGTGAAGCCGTCGCCGGCGAGCTGCAGGACGACATGGTGCAGCAGCCCGTCCTCGACCCGGGCCCGCACAGTCACGTCGTCGACCGGGCCCGGCGCCAGGAACCGCAGCGTGTCCACGACGTGGATGAAGTCGTCGAGGATCATCGAGCGGGTCTCCTCGGGGAGCCCGATGCGGTTCTTCTGCATCAGGATCAGCTCACGCGGGTGGTCGGCGCACTGCGCGTACGCGGGTGCGTAGCGTCGGTTGAAGCCGACGGCGAGACTGACGTTGCGCTCCTCCGCGAGCCGCACCAGGCGCTCGGAGTCGGCGAGTTCGTACGCGAGCGGCTTGTCGACGTACGTCGGTACGCCCGCTTCCAGGAGCCGCGTCACGATCTCGGGGTGCACGGCGGTCGGCGCGTGCACGAACGCCGCGTCGAGGCCCTGGGCGAGCAGCCGGTCGAGGTCGGTGTGGCGCTGCGCGTCCGGGAGGTGGAGCGTGTCGGCGACCCGGGCGAGTGTCCCCGGCGTACGCGTCTGGAGGTGCAGCTCCACCCCGGGCTGCACGCCGAAGACCGGCAGGTAGGCCTTCTGCGCGATGTCGCCGAGTCCGATGCAGCCGACCTTCACAGGGGTCTCCTCAGGGGATGCTCGCCGGATTTCAGGGCCCCGGCTACCGGGTGCGGGCCTGGTTCTCGGCCTCCCCGGAAGCATACGGCGACCGGGGCGACCCCCAGTCGGCGATGTCGTCGAAGCCGCGCAGGAAGAGCGCGGGGTCCGTGGAACCCGCCCGACAGAAAACACCGCGCCCGCTCCCCCGGCGATCCGCAAAGATGTGGCCATGACCATCGACCGCACAGAACCCTCCACAGACGCCGACGAGCGCACCATGCTGGAGGGCTGGCTCGACTACCACCGCGGGATCCTCGCGACGAAGTGCGCGGGCCTGGACGACGCCCAGCTCAGAACCGCATCCGTGCCGCCCTCCGAGTTGTCCCTGCTCGGTCTCGTACGGCACATGGCCGAGGTGGAGCGAGGCTGGTTCCGCAAGGTCCTCGTGGACGACGACCCCGGGCCGATCTATTTCAGTGACGAGGACCCGGACGGCGAGTTCCACCTCACCGAGGCGGACACCTGGGACGAGGCGCACGCGACCTGGCAGGGCGAGATAGAGATCGCCCGGCACAACGCGGCGCGGTTCGCCCTGGACGACTTCTCCAAGGGCACGAGCAAGTCCACCGGCACCCCCTTCAACCTGCGCTGGATCTACACCCACATGATCGAGGAGTACGCGCGTCACAACGGTCACGCCGACCTGATCCGGGAGCGCATCGACGGCGCCACCGGCGACTAGGGGGTGTTTTAAAAGTCCCGCACAGCACCCACGGCGCCCGGCACGCACCCTCGCCGCACCGGCCGAAGCCCCAAGTACGTCCAGTACGAGGGCCTTCGTCCGGCACGCCGAGGGCACGCACCGAACACCGCGGGCACCGCACAGGACTTTCAAAACACCCCCCAGGGCCCCTCCGGCGTCACACCGGACGCGCCGACGCCCACCGGAGGAGCGGAAGGATCACCCGTGCGGGGCATCCTCCGCTTGTCCGCTCCCCCAAAGCGGTCCGGACCCAGCAGAGTTGCGCGGGTGCATCGAACGAGGACCACCGCAACGCTCCTGGTCACCGTGGCTGTCACGGCCCTCTCCGGCTGTGTGACCGTCCAGCGACCGCCCGTCCCCGGCCCGGCGGCCGCGCCGTCGCGGCCGTCGGCGCCCCGCCCTGACGGTAAGGCAGGGCCGCAGAGAACAGAGCCGCAGATCGTGCAGGCACCGGCCCGGGAGGCACTGGAGCTCATCGGGCCGTCCAGGAAGCCGTCACCGGACGCGCGGGCGACGCGACCGTCGGCCGGCCCCGCTCCCGAAGAGGCATCGGGGACCACTCCACGTCGTCGGCACACCCTCCCCCAGCCGAAGGAGCGGCGGGAGCCGCACCGTCCCGCGCCGCGCACCGTCACCCCGGCCGTGCCCAAGGGCGTACCGATGAACCAGCAGGATGTGTGTGCCCTCGGCCGAAAGTACGGCGGCTGGAAGGCGGACAGCCCGCAGGCGGTCATCTGCAGGCAAACGTACGGCCGTTGACGAACGGGCCGGACCCGTACACCTGATTTCAAGGACGGACGACGCTACGGCCGCTGTCGCGGCGGCCCGAGCGTCTCCCCTCCGGGACCGTCGAAGGGCCGTGACTCCTCCGCCGACATGCCGTCTCCCGCGAGCTGCAGCTCCAGGCGTCCGATCGCCGCTCGCACGCCGTCCCCGTAGGGATCGTCGCCGAGGGCGCCGTCGGCTCCGCGGGCCCGGCGCAGATGGCTGCGGGCGGCCTCGCCACGGCCGAGCTTCACATAGTCCGCGGCGAGATTCAGATGCAGCGACGGGTAGAACGCGCGCACCGCGAGGGAGCGGTGATGCGCGGCGACCCGCCCGTCGCTGAGCTCGTCGGCGGCCGACAACGCCCTCAGGTCCCAGGCGAGTTCGTCGCAGGGGTCGTCCTGGGTGTCCGCCATGTAGTGGGCGAGCGTGCAGCGGTGCAGGGGGTCTCCGTCCTCCCCGATCTCCGCCCACAGGTCCAGGAAGCGGCCCCGAGCCTCCTCGCGGTCGCCGCCGTGGTGCAACATGACGACCTGTCCGATCCGGGTCATCATGGCGTCCGGTGCCGCCTGCTCCTGTTGCTCCGCCACCGCGTCCTCCAGGCTCGTCACTGTCCCTCAGACGCTAACGGCAGCCGCTGACAATCACGCTCAGGCGGCTCCGTACGCCACTGGGCCAGGCCGGTGACGGTCCCGGCCCGGTGGCATGCCGGTCAGCCCAGGTTCGGGACGGTCCAGTCGATGGGGTCGTGGCCCTGCTTCGCGATCGCCTCGTTGATCTGTGTGAAGGGGCGCGAGCCGAAGAACTTCTTCGCGGACAGCGGCGAGGGGTGCGCGCCCTTGACCACGACGTGCCGCTCCTCGTCGATCAGCGGCAGCTTCTTCTGCGCGTAGTTGCCCCACAGGACGAAGACCGCCGGGTCGGGACGGTCGGCCACCGCGCGGATCACCGCGTCCGTGAAACGCTCCCAGCCCTTGGCCTTGTGCGAGTTGGCCTCGCCGCCGCGCACCGTGAGCACCGCGTTGAGCAGCAGGACTCCCTGCTGGGCCCACGGCATCAGGTAGCCGTTGTCGGGAACGGGGGTGCCCAGCTCCGCGTTCATCTCCTTGTAGATGTTGCGCAGCGACGGGGGGATCTTCACGCCGGGCCGGACGGAGAAGCAGAGGCCGTGCCCCTGGCCCTCGCCGTGATAGGGGTCCTGACCGAGGATCAGCACCTTCACCCGCTCGTACGGCGTCGCGTCGAGCGCGGCGAAGACCTCTTCCCGCGGAGGGTGGACGGGACCCTTCGCACGCTCCTCCTCGACGAACTCGGTGAGTTCCTTGAAGTAGGGCTGCTGCAGCTGCTCGCCCAGGACGCCTTGCCAGGACTCGGGCAGCATGGCGGTGTCGGTCACGTCAACTTCCTCCGTTGTGCGATCACTTCCAGGCAACAGAACCTACAGGCGACCACTGACAATCGGATCCGACCCCCGGGCTGCCGGGGCTACCAGCTGGTCTTGCGGTCCAGCTCCCACATCATCATGATCGTCGACGGGTCGAGGGCCTGCTCGGCTCCGGCGATCTCCTCGCTCACGGCGACGTACTGCTTGCCCTGCCACAGCGGCAGCAGCCGGGCGTCGTCGACGAGGATCTGCTGGGCCTCCTGGAACTCCTTGACCACGGCGCCCCGGTCGCTCTGGCGCCGCGACTCGGGCAGCAGGGTGTTGGTGATCTGCGGGGCCGGGTAGGGCGTCCCGAGCGCGTTCTGATCACCCACGAAGGGCGCGATGAAGTTGTCGGCATCCGGGAAGTCGGGGAACCAGCCGCGTCCGAACACCTGGTACTCGCCCTTGCGGTACCCCGCTTCGTACGTCTTCCAGGGGCGGCTCTTGAGGGTGACCTTGAACAGGCCGGAGTCCTCGAGCTGCTGCTTCAGTTCCTCGAACTCCGGGCGGGTCTCGGAGCCGTACCGGTCGGTGGTGTACCAGAGCGTGAGGGGGACGTGGCCGGTGATGCCGGCTTCCAGGAGGAGCTTGCGGGCCTTGGAGGAACTGGGTTCGCCGAAGTCGTCGAAGTAGGCGGTGCTGTGCCCGGCCAGTCCCGCCGGGACCATGGAGTACAGCGGGTCGACGGTGTCCTTGTAGACCTTGTGCGCGATGGCCGGCCGGTCGATGATCTGCGCGATCGCCTTGCGGACCGCGGGCTTCTTCGCCCACGGGTCCTTCGGGTTGAACACCAGGTAGCTGATCTCGATGCCCGCGTTCTCGACGAGTTCGAGACCCTCCTGCGACGCGTGCGCCTGGAGCGAGACGACGTCCGAGGCGGCGAGACCGCGGTAGGTGACGTCGATCTTCTTGTCCTTGAGCGCCTTGACCATCGGGGCCGAGCTCTGGAAGTAGCGGATGGTGACCGCGTCGTTCCTGCGCTGGGCGAAGCCCTTGTAGTGGTCGTTGGTGACGAGTTCGGCCTGCTTGCCGTCCTCGTAGGACTTCAGGCTGTACGGCCCGGACCCGAAGACCTTGCCGTCCTTGCGCAGGGAGTCGGCGGGATAGTCGTCGGGGTCGACGATCGACATGGCGGGCGTCGCGAGGACGAACGGGAAGGTCGCGTCGGACTTGTTGAGGTGGAAGACGAGCTCGCGGTCGCCCAGTGCCTGGACCCGGTCGAGGCTTCCCAGCAGGCCCGCAGGACCGCCCTTCACGTTGATCTTCCTGATGCGGTCGATGGAGTACTTGACGGCCCTCGCGTCGAGCGTGTCACCGTCGGAGAACTTCATGTCCGAGCGCAGGATGCAGCGGTAGGTGCGGTTCGCGGTGTCCGTGAACTTGCAGCTCTCGGCCGCGTCGGGCTGGGGCGTCGTCGCACCGGAGGGGTAGCTCAGCAGCGTCTGGTAGATGTTGCGGAACAACTCCCAGGAGCCGTCCCAGGAGGCGGCCGGATCCAGTGTGCTGGGGGCACTGGTCGTGCCCACGACGATCGGTCCCTTGTCGTCGGACGATCCCGAGGAGAGCACACCACATCCGGCCACCAGGGATATGGATGTGATCGCCGCCAGTTGCCGCAGACATTGGTTCCGGTTGAACACGCGCTCGCTCCTCGATCTGCCATACCAAGGGTCGGCAGACCATACCGCAGTGCCACGCCGGGTGAACCCCTTCCCAACGCGGGCACTTGATCAGCGCGCATATGACGACGTTGTCAGAGACCTGTGCGGTTGTTGTATGTCGAGCAGCACCTGTTGTACATCGGCACGGGCGCGCTTCTCGTCCGGCGCGCCCGCACCGACGTTCCCGCCGAGGTCAGCGGCCTCGGCGTCACTGTTCCCGCGGAGGTCAGCCGACCCCGGCGTTGAGGAAGATGCCACCGTCGACCACGAGCGTCTGGCCGGTGACCCAGTCCGACTGCTGCGAGGTGAGGAATGCGGCGGCGCCGCCGATGTCGGCGGGCACGCCGAGCCGGCCGAGCGGGTAGGCCGCGGCGGCCTCCTCCTCGCGTCCCTCGTAGAGGGCCTGCGCGAACTTGGTCTTCACGACGGCGGGGGCGATCGCGTTGACCCGCACCTTCGGCGCGAACTCGTGCGCCAGCTGCACGGTCAGGTTGATCATCGCGGCCTTGCTCATGCCGTACGCGCCGATGAACGGCGAGGGGGCCACGCCCGCCACGGAGGCGATGTTGACGATCGCGCCGCCGTTCTCGCTCTGCCAGGCCTTCCAGGTCAGCTGGGCGAAGCCGAGCGCCGAGATCACGTTCGTCTCGTAGACCTTGCGCGCCACGCCCAGGTCGAGGTCGGCCATCGGGCCGAACACCGGGTTCGTGCCGGCGTTGTTGACCAAGTAGTCGACGCGGCCGAAGGCCTCCATGGTGCGCTCGACGGCGGCGGCTTGGTGAGCCTCGTCGTGGGCCTTGCCCGCGATGCCGATGACGCGCTCGGCGCCGAGCGCCTCGACGGCCTCCTTGAGGGCGTCCTCGTTGCGTCCGGTGATGCAGACGCGGTCGCCGCGGGCGATCAGGGCCTCCGCGACGCCGTAGCCGATGCCGCGGCTGGCGCCCGTGATGAGGGCGACCTTGCCGGAGAGTACGGGAAGTGCAGTCATGTCGGTGTCCCCCGGCCCTAGTTGAGCGGTCCGCCGGCCACGTACAGCACCTGGCCCGAGACGAAGCCCGCGTCGTCGCCGGTGAAGAAGGCGATGGCGTTCGCGATGTCGTCGGGGAAGCCCACGCGCTGCACGGGGATCTGGGTCGCCGCGGCGGCCTGGAACTCCTCGAAGCCCATGCCGACCCGGGCGGCGGTGGCGGCTGTCATGTCGGTGACGATGAAGCCGGGTGCGACGGCGTTGGCGGTGACGCCGAACTTGCCGAGCTCGATCGCGAGGGTCTTGGTGAGGCCCTGCAGGCCCGCCTTCGCGGTGGAGTAGTTGGCCTGGCCGCGGTTGCCGAGCGCCGAGGACGACGACAGGTTCACGATCCGGCCGAACTTCGCGTCGACCATGTGCTTCTGGATGGCCTTGGCCATCAGGAAGGCGCCGCGCAGGTGCACGTTCATGACCGTGTCCCAGTCGGACGCGCTCATCTTGAACAGCAGGTTGTCGCGGAGCACACCCGCGTTGTTCACCAGGATCGTCGGCGCCCCGAGCTCCTCGGCGATGCGCGCGACGGCGGCCTCGACCTGGGCCTCGTCGGAGACGTCGCAGCCCACCGCGAGGGCCTTGCCGCCCGCCGCGGTGATCTTCTCCACGGTGTCCTTGCACGCGGCCTCGTCGAGGTCGATCACCGCGACGGCGCGGCCCTCGGCTGCCAGTCGTACGGCGGTCGCGGCGCCGATGCCGCGCGCGGCGCCGGTGACTACGGCGACGCGCTGCTCAGTGGTGGACATTGCTGGTTCTCCTCGCCCTTGGGAAAAGCCCTGCCTACGGCTCCCACGGTACGCCCGTCCGGTGAGCGACCGCTTAGTACCTTCAGTGGAGGTGACGCTAGAAGCCCTGGCACTCGGTGTCAACGGCCTGCGGCGCCGGTGTGATCCATTACCTGACCAGCAGGTCGAGCAGCCGCTCCAGCTCGGCCCGTGGATCGGCGGTGAGCCCGGTGTGCACCGGCCCCGGCTGCACGACCGTCGACCGGGGCGCGATCAACCAGCGGAAACGCCGGCCGGCGTCGTCGCGCGCCGCCTGTCCGGCTACCTCGCCTCCGGCGCAGACGCTCTCGACGGCACCGAGTGCGGCCCGGACGCCCGCGACGTCCGCCTCCGGGTCGAGGGCCCGCAGCTTGGTCTCGTCCAGATGGGTGCGGACCATGACGAAGGACCGGGCGCGGCAGTACACGAGCACGCCCGCGTTGAAGTACTCGCCGCGCTCGACCCGCGGCACCACCCGCAGCAGCGCGTACTCGAAGACGTCCCGCTCGCTCACTTCTCCCCCTTGACCGGTACGTCGACCTTCACGCGCGCGTGGATGTCGGCAGCCCGGGCGAGCAACGGCTCCGCGTAGGCGCGGCGGAGCGCGTCGGTCGACTCGAAGCCGGGCTCGTCCGCCAGCCACTCCTCCGGGATCTGGGCGGTCACCTCGGCGAGCAGGTCCTCCGTGACCAGCGGTGCCAGCTCGGCCGCGGCCGCGGCGACGTCCGGTGCGAAGGGCGCGAGCGCGTGGTCGGAGGCGTCGTACGGCTTGGCGGCGGAGGTCCGTGCGCCGGGCCAGTTGTGGTGCCAGATCATGGTGGCGCCGTGGTCGATGAGCCACAGGTCGCCGCGCCACATCAGCAGGTTGGGGTTGCGCCAGGAGCGGTCGACGTTGTTGACCAGTGCGTCGAACCAGACGATCCGGCCGGCCTCCTCGGGGCTCACCGTGAAGGCGAGGGGGTCGAAGCCGAGCGCGCGGGAGAGGAAGTCCATGCCGAGGTTGGTGCCACCGCTGGACTTGAGCAGCTCCTGCACCTCCTGGTCGGGTTCGCCGAGGCCCAGCACCGGGTCGAGGCCGATCGTCACCAGCCCGGGCACGCGCAGGCCCAGCCTGCGGGCGAGCTCACCGCAGACGACCTCCGCGACGAGCGTCTTGCGGCCCTGCCCAGCGCCGGTGAACTTCATGACGTACGTCCCGAGATCGTCGGCCTCGACGAGCCCCGGCAGCGAGCCGCCCTCACGCAGGGGCGTGATGTAGCGGGTCGCGACGACCTCTTTCAACACTTTCCTAGGCCACCTGTCTCTTCAGCCTTGAAATCCACTAACACTGCCAGGGAGGCGCCGCAGCGGGAATCGCCCGTCAACGGCCCTGGGGAGAATCTGGGGAGTTTCGACTGTCATGCAGTTCTCTCCGCTTCCCGAGGAGTCCGTCGATGGCGGTTCGCCCCTTACTTCCGGCCTCCGGCATGAAGTGAGCATAGTAACCAAGGGTGATCGCGGGCGAGGAGTGCCCGAGCCACCGCGCCAAGGTCACGACGGACTCTCCGGCCTCCAGCATGAGCGAGGCATAGGTGTGCCGCAGCACGTGGAAGCCGTCCTTCGGGGCCGCCGCCCACTGCCAGGGTTTCGCTCCCTTGGCACGTGGCGGGATGATGCCGGCCTCGGCCAACGCGGGCTTCCAGGTGTAGGTGTTCCACGTGTTCACCGCGACGGCATTGCCGAATCGCGTGGTGAGGAGCAGCGAGAACTTCCTCCCCGGCCCTTCCGGCTTCCCCCATGGAAGCTCCACCTCCACCGGCGGGAACGCTTCAACGTGGCGCTTCAACTCCTCGGCAACCGAGGAGGGCATGTCGACGACACGGGTCTTCTTCCCCTTCGGCAGGGTGAAGTACAACCTCCCCTTGATCGCCTGGACTTGGCGGCGGACATGAAGCACGCCTCTCGCGTAGTCGATGTCCTCCGGACTCAATCCGAACACCTCACCCTGACGGAGCCCGCACCCCAGACCGAGGACGACGGTTATCCGGTTACGCGGGTTGATGACGTCGCGGACTCGCAGCGCCGCCCCCAACAGCCAAGCCTCGCGGCGCTCCTGTGGCGCCTTGGGCCACCGCACGGACTTCGCATGCATGGGGTTCCCGGCGAGCCGCTTGTCATCGACCGCCGCCTCAAGAATGGAGGAGAGCTCGGAAAGGATGCCGCGCTGGTAGTCGACCGAGGAGACGGTTGATTCCAACTTGGCTATGTACGCGCGCAGATCCGCCGCCGTGATGTTCCTGAGGGGAATTTGCCCCAGGTGCGGAACGATGTGAAGGCGCGCTCTTCGCTCCTGGTTGTCCTGGGTCTTCGGAACACCGCCTCTGCCGGGCGCCCAGTGCGTCTCGATGTAATCGGCCAGCGTGATGGATCCGTCGCGCGGGTCCACGAACTCGCCCCGCTCTTCGTCCGTGGCTGCCCGACGAAGCCACGCCTTGGCGTCCTCCAGCGTATCGAAGGATCGGTCCCGGACCCCGGGTATGCCAGCGACCTTGTACCGCTTCCCCTTGCCGTAGCGAGCGGTTTTCTCCCGTTTCCCAGTGACCGGGTCCTTCTTCTTCTTGATCCAGCGGTCTTCTATGTAGCCGGCCAGGTGAGTCTCCTTATTCGAGGGGGGAAACGGCATTCAACGACATACAGCGCGTCAGGCGCTGGGGCCGCTAACGCGATGCTGCGGAGCTGCGCTCAGCGGATTGAGGGCCACATTGGACCGCGAATCTGCCTGCTCCTGCTCCCGGACCCAGGCGTCGAGGACTTCCAGCCTGTACATGACGCGGCCACGTGGACCCATGCGGAAGCTCGGTGGTCCCTGCCGCCGATGGCGCCAGACGTAGAGGGTGTGGGGTGAGAGACCGAGGTACTCGGCGGCCTCCTTCACGGTCAGGAACGCCGTACGTACGACGCCCAGGGAAGCGAGGGACGGGACAAGCAACGGCTGTGCGGGCATGCGAGGCTCTCGGTGAGGTGCGGACGGGGCGACAAAGCAGAACCAACAACGCCAAGGCCCCACGCCGAATCGGCGGAAGCATCGCCATCTTTCAACTAACAGGCGCTGCGGATTCAGGGCAGCAGGGGGCGGGGGCCGCTCATACCTCCTTTCGTCTTATGCGGCACTGCCTACTGCGTCCGCCACGGCTCCACCGCCAAGCACAGCCGGGTGCGAACACCATCAATGCTCTGCACGATCCCCGGTTTCGGTAACCGGCGATCGTCTGCTATACAGCGCCTTGCACGAAGAGAGCCTTCCCTAGACCAAGCAAATGCGGGTTCTCTGGACTGCCGTGGCGGCTGGCCGCCATGCCAGTCGGCCAGCAAGCCCACGCCTTTCACTGGCCAGAGGGTTTCTGGGTCGTTGTACGTTGACATGATCCCCCGTGGAGATTCCAGTCCGTTCGAACCCTTTCTCGTCTGCCGTGAGCTGAAGACCGGGATCCAGCCGGCGCTATCGAGAGCCCGTGAAGTGTCTTTGCGCGAGTGGCAGGGTGAGGATCGGGGCAGTGTCCGCCCATGAGGTCGGATCTAGCGGCGTATGACGCGGTCATCATGGACTGGGACGGCACGGTCGTGGACTCGCAGCCCATGAACTTCCGCTGCCTGGCTGAGGCACTGAAAGCGTATGGGGTGCGGTTACGGGAGGGTTGGTACCGCGAGCGATTAGGGACGTCGGTGGATGGGCTGCTGGCGGATCTCGGCATCTCGGTACCTCTCGGCGACGTTCTCGACCACTGTGGCGAACTGATCATCGAAGAGTTGCCGTCGTTGAAGGCATTCCCGATGGTGGTCGATTGGCTGGAGCGTGCTCGTGAGGATGGGCTGGTCTGTGCGGTGGCGTCCGGCGGCGGTAGCGCCGTGGTCCGTGCCGGCATCGAAGCCACGGGGCTGACGCACCTGTTCGATGTTGTAGTGACCCGCGAGGACGCAGTCCGGGGCAAGCCGGCGCCCGACCTGTTTCTCGAGGCTTCACGGCAGCTTCGAGTGCCGCCGCAACGGTGCCTCGTGGTTGAGGACGCGGAGGAAGGGCTGGCGGCAGCTCGAGCCGCAGGGATGGACGCGGTTGACGTGCGTCCATACGTGACATCCAGCTGGTGACCTGGTCGTCTCACACGGCAAGGAGAGCCTTGAGTTCCTCCGCAAACTCCATAACGGCGGGGTCCAGGGTGTAACGGCGCTGCAGGGTGCGACTTGCTTTCGTCGGGCGCCGCGGCAGGCGACGCAGGATGGTCAGGGCCACAGCCGGATACCGCGTTTGGGTCCATACCCAGATCAGCTTTCGAAGTTCACCGACAATCAGCGAGTGTCAGAGCCTGGGAGAGCCCGCACAGGTGAGTGCACCTACTTCGCCTGCGCGGGCTGACATCCGCCCAGCAGGGCATCGAACCAGAAGACGTCCCGGGACGTCCGGCCGACCACCGTCCGGCCCCCGCGCTCTACGTCATAGTCTGCCGAGCATGGATCTCACCATTTGGGCCCGTGACCTGGCCGGGTCCCTCCTCGTCGAGTCCCTGCCGCGGCGCTGGGCACACTCTCAGGGAGTCGCTGTAAAGGCGCAGTCCCTGGCGGGAATCCTGAGTGCCGATGCGGAACTCCTGTGGGCCGCAGCGATGCTGCACGATATCGGCTACGCGCCGTCACTGGCTACGACGGGATTCCATCCGCTGGACGGCGCCCGCTACCTGCGCGACCACTCAGCCGCCGACGAACGCCTGGTACGGCTGGTCGCCAACCACTCGTACGCGCTGTTGGAGGCGGATGAGCGCGGGCTGCAGGAGGCGCTGGAGGCCGAGTTTCCGATCCTTGACCACTCCGAGCTGGTGGATGCTCTCGCGTACTGCGATATGACCACCACCCCGGACGGCACCCCTACCACCGTGGATGCCCGGCTGGCGGAGATCCTCACTCGATACGATCGCGACAGCATCGTCGGCCGATTCATCCGCCGTGCCGACGCGGATCTCCGAGCTGCTGTGCGCAGAGTCGAAGCCCGGCTGCTCTTGGCAGAGCGGTAAGGGAGCGCATGGCGCTCAGTCGACGTGCGGGTACGTCCCGTCCAGATAGTGGGCGATCTGTCGGCGCATCGAGGGATGGATGTCGTACGAGTCCAGGTCGCCGGGTAGGACCCAGCGGACGTCGTCGGCTTCGTCGTTGATGGTCGGTTCGCCGCCGACGGGGCGCCCGATCACGGTCACCTCGTATGCCTGCCGGATCTCGCCGTCGGTGTAGGCGACTACGTGTTCGGGGAGCGAGTAGACGCCGAGTAGCCCGATGGGCACGACATCGACTCCGGTCTCCTCCCTGCACTCCCTCACCGAGCACTGGGCCGGGGATTCTCCGATGTCCATTGCTCCGCCGGGGAGCGCGTATTGACCGGTGTCGCGGCGGCGTTGCAGGAGGATCGCTCCGTCGGTCTCCCTGGCGGCGAGCATGTTGCACGCCGGGATCAGCGTGTTCGGCTTGGGTGCGTTCTCGTCGTACCAGTACTCCGTACGTCCCATCGCGGGCCGTGCTCCTCACGTGGACTCGGGTGACCAGGGCTTTGCAGTCTCCCAGACCGCGTCGAAACTGCCGACGTAGTGGTCGAACCAGCCGTCGTCGCCCAGGCGTCGCAGTTCGAACAGGGGGTTGGCGCTGGCTGGCTGCCCCCAGACGTGCGGGTTGACGAGGAGTGCGTCATCGAAGCGAAAGAGGCTGTTGTACAGGGTCGTGTCGTGAAGGCGCACCTCGCAGCCGGGGGTGCCGATCAGCTTGCGGTAGTAGGTGAGTGATGCTCTGATCTTCGCGGAGAGGGTGCCACCGATCCCTTCCTCCTTGTCTCGGACGGCGACCGCTTTGCCGGACGGGTCGCCGAAACAGAGGCGGACACGGACGCCGGCGTCGGCGCGCTCGGCGAGCATCGCCGCCACGCGCGGGTTGGTCTGAGCGAAGAACGTTCCGCTGAATACCAGGACGTCGATGTGCTCCTGCGCGGACTTCAGGAGGCGGACCCAGGTCTTCTGCGCGACGCTCGCGCGGTCAGGAAAGGCCGCGACCAGTTCCGTCTGCTCTGTCGGCTGTCTAGGGGTGTCGTCCTCCTCCGGCGGCCACAGATACGATTCGTCCACGCCGAGACTCTGCGCAACCGCCCAGCGGTGCCTCCGGAGTGGCTGTCGGCCCAGGCTGACCCAGCGCTCCACCGTCTTGACGTCGACTTCGCAGGAGGTCGCAAGGTCCTCCGGGGTCACCTTCCGCTGGATCATCACCGTACGCAGCCGCTCGTTCACATTCGCATCCTTCCAGGACGTCCTGGGACGCGGCAAGATCTTGCGGGACGCCAGGACGTCCCAAGAGGGCACTATTAACAGGCAGTTCACGCTGCATACCCTGGGCACGTGCAGCTCATCGTGCTCTGGGACGTGGACCATACCCTCGTAGACAACGCCGGCGTCAGCAAAGAGATCTACGCCGGCGCCTTCAAGGCCCTCGCCGGGCGGGATGCCGAGCTGCCTGCGCCGACGGAGGGGCGCACGGACCGGGCAATCATGCGCGAGATGTTCGTCCGGCACGGTCTGCCGGTTCCCGGATGGTCCTCAGTGCAGCGGGCGCTGGAAGAAGCCGGACGGGGCCGCGAGGAGGATCTGCGCCGCCGAGGTCGGGTTCTTCCCGGAGCGGAGGAGGCGTTGAAGGCTCTCACGGCGGAGCCGGGCATCTGCTCCTCCGTCCTAACGGGCAACATCTCAGCGAACGCGCGCGTCAAGCTGCGAGCCTTCGGTCTGGACGCGCTGCTCGACACGGCAGTTGGCGGGTACGGCGAGGACAGCGAAGACCGGGCACGCCTTGTCGGATCCGCGCGGGAGCGAATCCGCGCGGCCTACGATGTCCCGGCCGCAATATCCACGGTGCTGATCGGCGACACGCCACGCGACGTGTACGCCGCGCAAGAGGCCCATGCGCACTGCGTCGCGGTGGCCTCGGGCATCCACTCCACGGACCAACTCCGGGCCGCGGGGGCCAGGGCGGTGCTCCCAAACCTCACGGACACCGAGGGACTTGTTGCACGCCTATGGGGCCTGGCCCAGTAACCCGAGGCACGCCTGCAGCAGCCCTCGGCATTCCGGCAGCACGCCAGCGGACGCACGCCGGACGGTTTCAGTCGTGGGCGATTGCGTTTTGCCGGAGCCTGCGCAGCCTGGGCGCGGGCCGGTAGATTCCGCTCTATGGATGAGGCGACGAAGTCCCGGCGTTGGATTTGCCGCCCTCAAGGGCGACTGATCATCTGGCACGCTGACCGCAGTCAGCAACCCGCGGGAGCATGGACGTGACCGGATGGCCCCTCGGTATCGGGCTCATCGCGCTCGCCGTCGTCTTGCAGCAGACCGGCTGGCGGCACATGCGCCGTTACCAGCAAGTCAGGCGACAACTCCATACCGAGACCGGAAGGAACGAATCCCAGGCCCTCCAAGCGCTCCTGAGATCATCCCAACTTCCCACGAAGTTTCAGGAGATGTTCGTACTGATCACTATGGTCGCTTCCGGGATCATCGGTGCGTTCGGCCTCACGCGATTCTGACGACGTCATCGCGGCCCATGCACACACCATCCGGTCTCAGTTCAGTTCTCCTGCGCAGTTCCGCGCGGCAGCAGCACCCCGTAGCGGCCGTCGAATGACTGGATGAGCCACTGATACCTGCGCACCCATGGGAAGCCCCTGGTTAGGGTCGGGTACTCCGGCTTGAGAGGTAGTGGCATGATCGAGATCGTGATTGCGCAGACGACCATCGACGACGAGGACCAGGCGAAGGCGCTGGCTCGGGGCGCGGTCGAGAATAGGTTGGCAGCAGGCGCTCACATCGACGCGCCGTTCACCGCCGTCTACTGGTGGAAAAGTGAGATCGACACGGCGCGGGAGTGGCGGATCTCGTACATGACGACCGCGGGCCAGCTTCCGGAGCTGGAGGCGTGGGTGTCCGAGAAGCACTCCTACGAGGTGCCGCAGTGGGTCACCCTTCCTGTGACAGGCGGATCGGATGCTTACTTTTCCTGGGGCGTTGAGGAGACGACCCAGGGCTAAAGCGGCGACACGTTCGCGTCTTAGGCGAGCTCAGCGTGGGTGAGCGCGAGCCTCAAGACGCGAACTGCCTTACGTGATCGACGAGTTCTCACTCGTTGTCCGGAAGCCAGGCCGATCGCGACCAACACCATGACTTTGCCTTCGACCGGATGCCTTGTGGTGCGCGGGTCACGGCCCAGCAGCTCCTAGATTCGCTCGTCGTTCCCCACCGCGGCCTCCTCTGTGAGGAGCTGAAACAACCGCCACTCGGCTAACGCTTGATCGACTCCCCCGCCCCCCGTTCACGAGCTGCCTGGTGCTGATGCAGACCTTGGCAGCGAAGTCCTTGCCGTTCTGGGCAGCGTTTCGCGCAGCAGAGCGACTTCCCGGCCAGTCCGCCGTATGACCCCCATTGCCACGCTCGGCCGTACGGCTACAGGGTCTCGCCGGGGATGGACAGGTACGCCTCTCGGAGCTCACTCAGCACGGGGTGTTCAGTTGGGAGTTCCTTGTCGTCGATCGCCGACAGGACCCGAACCCCGATGCTGGTGTTCGTCGCGAAGACCGCCGCCATACGCTTGGCTTGGTCGAGGGTGACGGGGGCCGTGCGGTGCTCGACGCCATCGGCGTGCTTCTGGAGAAGGGCCATCGTCACACCGGGCAGGACGGGTGCCTGCGGCCACACCACCGTCCCGTTGCCGTCGATGAAGGCGACGTTCCAAGTGCCGCCCTCGCTCACGCGACCGTCGCGGCCGACGAACAGGGCGTCGCCGAACCCTGCGCGCTGCGCTGCCCCACGGGCGTGCAGGGCACCGAAGAGACCAACGTGCTTCACCTCAGGCAGGTCGCGCTCGTACGGCACGCTCATGGCGCGCAACGGCTCCGGGGGCAGGGCGCCGGCATCACGCACGGACACCATGATGTGCGGATCCTCAGCGTCGCCCGGGTGTCCCACCTCGACATTCGGGTCGTAGATCGTGACTCGGACGACGCACGAGCCGCTCTGCCCCTCCAGGCCCAGGCGGACGTACTCGCGAACGAACGTGGCATCCAGATCTGCGCCCCATACGGTCTTGCAGTCACGCACGAGTCGTTCCATGTGCAGCGTGAGGCCCCGGATGCTGCCATCGCCATCGACGCGCATGGACGTGAAGTGACCGAAGTTGGTCAGGGCCAGGGGGAGCAAGTCGTCTGCGGACACGGATTTTCCATCGAGAGTCACCATGCCGCTCAGCATGCCAGGACCGTCCGAACCTTCCCGTCCCTCACCGTCGGCTGAGTCGGCGAACTGCTGGAGGCCCCCTGCCGAGCACTGAGGGTCAGCCCTTCTCTGCCCAGTAGTTTTCCAGCATCTCGCCAGGCCACGCGGGCTCGTGAACCGGGCCGCGCGGCCCCATCTCAATGAAGAACGGCGACAGGTCGTAAATCTTCGTGCCGACCACGGCGTCCAGGTCGGTCACCCGCAGACGGAGGCCGTCGACTCCCAACAGGCGGGGGAAGGACTGCGCGAGCTGATTGGGGCGGCGGTGGTTGCGGTGCGCGAAGGTACCTGTTGCCGGCCACCGCGTGTTCCCGCGCGGGCTGCGGGCGTGGTACTCGACGTCGTTGCGGGACGCTTGATCGAAGTGCCACACGACCACCAGATGAGAGAACTCCTCCAGGCCCTGCACAGAGTCGAGTGGAAACTCATCCTCGTCAAGCTGAATTGCCGACTCCACGCCACCCCAGTAGTCATCGGCAACCTCCCTGCGGCCCGCGACAACTTCCCCGATCGGCTTGATCTCCAAGGTCATGGTCCAGCCTTTCGACTTCATCTCAGCGACACTTGTGATCAATCTACTTGGGCCAGATACGCCGCCGCGCGGGCATCGAGTACGCCCACCGCGGGGATGCCGCGCTTGCGGTAGGGCGACAGATGTTGTCGCATCTCGACGACCCTCTGACGCGCGCGGCCGGAGTAGATCCCGTCCTCCATCGCGTCCAGGACGCTGGTCCATGTCGCACAGGCTTCTTCGACACCGCCTTGTGCGATCTGCGTCGCGCCCATGTACCCGAGGGTCACCGCGTGCGTCCGTCGGAACGCAGTTCCACGCGTGCGCACGGAGCGCCGGAACTCCTTGATCGCCCGCTGATGATCACCGAGATCCCGCAGGGTGCATGCGGTTTCGTGTGCCAACGACGCCTCGCCGAAGAAAAACGTGCGGTCCGGCTCCCTGATGCCGTCGCGGGCACTCGACAGATCGTCCTCCGCTCGCAGCAGGGCTCGGACCGCCTCTTGGTTGTCGCAATTGGCGGCGAGAGTCCGCGCATGCACTACACCAAGGAGAGCGCGTTCCCGGGGCGTGGCAGCTGCGTACCGTTCGCCCTGCACCGAAGCCTGCGCGATCTGAAGGGCTTCGCGCCGGAAACCTAGGTCGAGTGCCTGGTGCGCCATGGCCCGCAGTATGTGTCCGATCAGGGGCGCATCGCCGGAGCGCGCTGCCATCTTCACCGCGGTGTTGAAGCGCTGGAGCGCGATCGCATGCTCGCTGTTGTCGAAGGCCATCCAGCCTGACAGGTATGCCAGTTCGGCGGAGGCCGCGAACATGGCGCGCCGGGTCTCATCGTCGGCGAATCTGCCCCGGAGGAAGTTGCGGGCCTCATGCCCCAGGTATTCGTCGACCGCGCGCCGGCCGTGCCCGCCGCCGCGCCGCTGGTCCATGCGTGAGAACGCCAGGGTCAGTTCCCGTACGGTCTCGACGTCTCCCAGGCCGACGCGCTTGCCCGTCGACGGCTCTTCGGCTGGTGGCCGCGACATAGCGTCCCACCATGTCTGGTCCGGTAGGATCAGGGCCGCTGCGGAGTACACTCCGCCCGCCAGTAGACGGCGCCGGTCCGGGTCCACGCCACTCCCTATGTCCTTCAGCGTGATCAACGGATCGACGCGCCAGTCCAGCGCCTCCTGCGCTGGTGAGGTGGAAGCTGTAAACCCGATCTCTTGTGGTGTGATCTCACGCTTCAAGCGACGGGACAGCGCCTGGCACAAGATATCGGGTGCGATTCCCGTCGGCTGGGTGCCTCCCACCCACATGCTCACGTGGGAGCGCCCGATCTTGGAGTTTTCCCTGATCTCGCCGTTCAGTGTCTCCTCGGCGACTCGGTTGTACGCCGCGGCGGCCTGAGCCCGTGACCAGCGAGCTTCCTCCAGCAGTGCGGCTAACTTCTCGTTCCGCTCGCGCGCCATCCTTGCGCCCTCACTAGTGAACCCGATCTTTGACCACGTTGACCGACCTGCGCTCGCTGGTAGTCCCAGGCTGGCCACAACTTCAACGCTATGCTCAACTAGCCTCCCGTGTTCGACAGGTGGCAGAAAGTTACCTCGCCAGGCAGCCTTCGGTCATCCAAGGCGGCCGGGCACCGGTCGTTGGGATGTCTCCTCCGGTCTTGATTGTCGCGTCCTGCGCGATCGAGGGATGAATCCAAGCTCGGTGGCCGGACGGCCCAATACCCGCTCCAGTCCGATCCGCTGTTTCTGGTGCGGCCACGCGGTCTCGCCGCGCAGGTAGCGCCGGATGTCCCGGTCAGTGACGCTCCCTTCCTTGCCGGTGAGCTGTTGAGTCTCCGCGTTCACGCGACGCGCTAACTCGGCCTGGCTCATGTCGAGTTCCTCCATGGCGGCGACAAGCTCGCGATTCTCTCCCACGTCCGCAAGGTATCCGTGCGGTCAGCCGGGGCGACACCCCAAAGGTAAAAATCACCGGGGCACGGCCATCGGTATCCGGCGCTTTCACCTGTCTGTTCCGCTGCCGTTCGCAGTGCACTGGATCCACGCCAAGCGCACAGCGTTGACGAGGCGGGGGCCACACGTACCCATCCAGCGCGCACAATGCCGCCCGCCTGCGTCGACACCGCAGTCGATCTTTGACCACCTTGACCGCCTCCGGGCCCCTGACCCCATTCCAGTCATCGCGATTAGGCGGTTCGCTCTTGTAGGCCGGCTACTCGACAAGCGGGAGCACCCCCACATGAAGTCCACTACTGGCAGATCCACCGTCTTGAGCGCCGCACTGCTTGGTGGCGTCGGCCCGCAGTCGCACGGTGGGACCGGCCCTCGATGAGCCCCGCCACAGCCGTCGCCATGGTCGCAGCAGAACTCGCGCACCAAAACGCCCTCGGTTTCGCGGTGGCCTTCACCCCGGACAAAGCCCGGGTCGGAGGCATGCGCCGGATCACCGCCGCCCACCTGCAGCTGTGGAAAGTATCCGGGCCGAGCGCGGAGAACATCGTTCTCGCCGTCTCCGAGCTTGTCGCCAATGCCATCGAACACGGGTGCGGAGATGTCGAGTTGACGGTCCTCTACGCCTGCGGAGAGGTACGGGTCGAAGTCACAGACGGCAACTCGGCGCCAGCCACGCTCACCGCTGCGGACGACGAAGACGTTTCTGGCCGCGGGCTGTTTCTCGTCGCTGTCCTCTCACGGGACTGGGGCGTCAGCGGCGACGGCAGGTCGACGTGGTGCGTCTTCCGCGTCCCTGCTAGGAGGTCGTGATGGTCCCAGTCACGCGAGAGGCAGCCGCAGAACTAAGTCGGCGACGCTCCACCGAGGCAGTGAGTCCATTACCTGCATCCCCGCCCCCTCCCGAGATTTCAAGGACGTCTGGGGGAGCGACGGAACGGCTCAGCCGCAACGGCTCACCGTTGTTGCGTCGCTCGGCCCTGATGGTTGTGCAACCAGTGGGACGTCCCAGGACGTCCCGACCGGGTCCCGTGGGGCGGTACCGGCGTCTCCGCCCCTCCTTGGACGATACCCCTGTAGCGCACTGCGTCGTGCCTGACCTGGACGAACCGCCCTTGTCGGCGAGTGGTGGCTCGAAATGCCTCGGCGGCTCCTCTTGGGGTGGGGCCGCGAGGTGGCACCCCGATCACCAACTTCGGATCTCACTAGTGGAGTTGCCTTGATGCCTCGCACCACGACCTCGGCCCCGACAGTCGGTGGGCAGGTGGAGGTCCTGTCCTGGCCTGGGGGCTCGTTCAGGGAACCGGGCCGTCACCTGAGGACCGTTGTATCGACCCTCGCACCCAGAGCGTCACCCCTCGCGGCAGTACAGGAGACCCTTCATCGCGAGGTGACCAGACTGGTCTTCGCCGAGACTGCCTCGGTCAGCGAGGACCCGGACGAGCGACACGCCCAACTGCTGCTCATGCGCGGCCACTTGATGCGACTGCTCGGAGCAGTCGTTCCCGTCGATGCCAGCGATCCTCCTCTGGACGACGATCGACTGGTCATACGCGTGCGTGCCCTGCTCGACGAAGAGATTCCCGGCGACGCCGTGCGCGCGGCGTCCCTGTACCAGCGGATGTCCAAGGTCGGGCGGGAGCTGATCGCCGTCCCTCCTGCTGTCGACACCTCTGACGACGTGGTCGACGGCTGGGGCAGGACTGTGTGCACTGGGTTCGATTCGACGCGTATCTGCGAAGCCATTCGTGCGGCGAAGTCCTGGGAGCAGGCAGGGGTGTACCCGCATCCGCAGACCCTCTCGGCGGTCACAAAAGCGCTCAGCGCCTACGTCACGACGCTCGTCCCCTACGTCTCGGTCCACTTGGAATCGCTCTCCGCCGGGAGTCGCGGGTGGTCCGCCTGTCGTGAGGCGATCGAGCGCTCACAGGAGGCCCGCGACGTTGCTCCGGGAGAGGGGCTCAAGGCGGCGAGGGAGCACGCATACCGTCTCGCGGTCCACACCGAGGCCCTGTTGCGCTACGCCGAACAGGACTGCGAGCGGGACGGTGAGTGATACGGCCGGGTCCTATCGAGCGGCGCACCCTCAGCGGATTCACCGTGCTCCGGGCTCCCCACCGAATTCGGGCTCACCCCCGAGGGACGAGCCGGCCCCAGGGCGCGTTCGATGTGGCTGTACACAGGCTCGCGCGCGCTGGGGCGCCGTTCTCCTCACGGCCGCTATCGGCCTGCCCGCCATCTGCATCCTCGCCGAACTCGCCCTGCAGCTCTACAGCGGTTCGTAGCTCCCCCCAACGAGCCGGCCAGCGAAGTGGGCCGACCCCGATATGACGACGACTGTGCCAGAACCCCGAAGGAGTAGGACCATGCCGGCCTCGGACGAGACCATCTCGCCGCCGCTTTCCCCACAGGAGCGGGAGGCTCTACTGGGCATCTCTCACGGAAGGACGACCACAGAGACGGCCTGCGACATGGGAGTGTCCGACAGCACGGTCAAGACCTACATTCTCCGGATCGGCGGAAAGCTCGGAACTTCCGAGCGGGCGGGCATGGTGGACCTCGCCTACCGCCACGGACACTTGAACGTCCCCGAGCCTGCGGACTTCGCCGTCGAACTGCCCAAGGAGCAGCGCACAGTCCTGGCAGGGCTCGCCGGCGGAATGGCCGTCGAGGAGATCGCGGTCGGCGCGAAGCGTCCGCTGGACGACGTGCGCAAGGACGCGCGCTGCCTGCTGCGGGCGCTGGGCGCTTCCTCGGCCGCGCACGCGGTCACGCGAGGATGGCAGTTCGGTCTCCTGGTCCCCGCGACCGGCCGTGACAACGCCGGAGACGTCGTCGCCATGGCAGGACAGGCATGAACACCCGCGTCGAGGCCGGCAGCCTGCGACCGGACAGTGGCCACGTTCACCAGCACGCGGGGGACGTGCTCACCTGCGATCGGCGACAGGACTTCGTGCCCCACGTGATCCGTACGCACCGAGGTGGTCGCTGGCGCAGGGTGGACCGCAGTAAGAACGCCGGCGAGTGGGCGAAGTTCGTCCATCGCTCCGAGATGCTCGTGTTCGACGTCGACGACGGTGGGGACGGCGGCCCCGGCCTCGTCACGGGAGTGATCCCGTCCAAAGAAGACACCGCGGCGCGCCTGGCCGCGCTCGCTCCCGTACCGGGGACGGACGTGGCCGAGATCGGCACAGACTGCGGCTGGACGGCAGCCTCTCTGGACCACCTACTCCAAGGCGGCCAGGTCGTGACGGTCGCGGACACAGAACGCCTCGCCGAGATCGCCCGGCAGCACCTGCACCCCTACCCGCGGGTTCGGGTGGTCAGCGGGTCTCAAGCCGGGGTCTTGGGACCGGCGGGTTCGTTCCACGGACTCCTGTCCCATCGCGCGGTACGCCGTGTGCCGTGGGAGTGGGTCACCCGGGTTCGTCCGGGTGGCCGGCTGTGCCTGCCCGTGCGTACCGCTCTGGGCGGATCCAGCAGGCTACTCGTCCTGACCGTGGCGCGGGACGGGGCGTCGGCCAGTGGACGTTTCCACGCCGGACCGGCTCCGCAGACCGTCTGGCTTCGCGAGCACCGCCCTGGCGAGGGCACCTCCGTCGAGTCGCAGGGCAGCCCGAGGACGTCGGAAGCCCTGGACGCGAGGGGGGCGCACGTACGGCTGGCGGCCCGGTTGTTCGCCGGCCTGCTTCGCCCTGACCTTCGAATGCAGGTCGTGCGCGGCGTTGCGCAGCTCGAAGGCGACGTCGCTGACCGCCTGCGTATTCATGACCACCAGGCGTCTCGGGCAGTGGTCTTCCTCCACTCCCCCCGCATCTACGAGTGGGGGCCGCGCGATCTCGGCTCCGGTCTGGTCGACGCGCTCGGTCAGTGGCACGCGGCCGGAGAACCAGAGGTTGAGCAGCTGGGCGTGACGATCACGGAGTCCGAACACACGCTGTGGCTCGGTGCACCGGACGGTCCGTCGTGGCGTCTGCCCGAACTCCACACGATCACCGGCGAGGTGGAGCGGTATGCGACCTGACCATCCGATGCTCCTCCACCCCTCCACAGCGATCGCCGAGTTGCAGGCACGGCCTTCGAGCGCCCGGATGCAGAACTACCTGCTCGGCGGGCGAGACCACTACATCGTCGACCGTGACGGGGCCCGCCGGGCGGCCGACCGCATGCCGTTCCTGGAGAGCACCGTCCGCCACGAGCGCCTGTACGTGCTCCGGATGGTGCAGGCCCTGGCCATCGCAGGCATCCGGCAGCTGGTCGATTTGGGCTGCGGCCTGCCGCACGGCCCGACGCCGGTGGATGTCCTGACCCGCATTCGTCCCGACGCCCGTGCCGTGTGCATCGACAATGACGTGCTGGTGCACACTCACGCCGATGCAATGATGGCGGGCAAATCGCCCGCTGTCGTCGAGAGCCTGTGTGCCGACATACGCGACCCCGAGTCGATCCTCGCTTCCAGAGAAATCCTGGAGACGATCAACTGGCGAGAACCGGTCATCCTTCTCCTTGGCAGCGTGCTCCACCACATCGAGGACACCGCGGCGCAGCCCCTGACCGTCCTCATTGACCAGTACAAACACGTCGCCGCCACCGGCAGCGCTCTCGTCATCACGCACGCCACCGCCGACCTCTCGGGCAAGCCGGTGCGCCGATTCGCCAAGACCATGGCAGCGGCCGGCTGCCCCGTCCACCTGCGGACGAAGGAGCAGATCGCCCGGCTCTTCGATGGCTGGCAACTGACTTCCCCGGGCCTGACCGCGCCCCAGACCCTGGCACTCGAATACCCGGTCCTGCCCCAGGCCGCGTCGTACGCCGGCACGGCCCGAAAGGAGTCCGCGCATGGCCGAACTGTGTGATCAGCAGACCGGCGCGATCAAGCCGGTGACCAGCCAACTCCCCATGGTGTCCCGGCTAGACTCCGTGGCGTCCGGAAACGGGCACCCGGGCGTCGCGGTCACTGACGCTGGACGTCACGTCTGCACCCCGGAGATCCGCATGCCCCACACCCGCGCGTTCTCGCGCGTTCCCGTAAACCCCTTCATGGGACGGTTAGCTCACGCCGCGCTCCGGTACCCGGAGGCGAGTCGGCGCAGGCCACACCCCCGTCGGGCAGGCCAGCGGTGAACGGACAGGGAGCTTCGCATCAAGGCGTGGACGACATGGCGCAGCGCCATCGGGAACCCGTCGACGTCCATCTCATCCTGCGGCGTGGCGGCGAGGTGCTGCTGAGCCGGCGGGCGGGAGACACCTACGCCTCGGGCTTGCTGCATATGCCCTCCGGGCGCCTCGGCGGAGACTTCGAGGACGCGGTCACCGGGCTGATCCGGGAAGCCGAGGAGGAGCTGGGCATCATCATCCAGCCTGCCGATGTCCGCGTCGCGCTGGTGATGCAGCACCGCAGCCCCGCGGGTCACAACCGCACCGGCTGGTTCTTCGAGGTCACTAGGTGGTTCGGCGTCCCGCGCATCGCCGAACCGGACCGCTGCTCACAGCTGGACTGGTTTGCCCTCCACGACCTGCCCGCCGACATGGTGGCCTACTGTCGCGCTGGCCTGGAGGCGTACCGGGACGGGCACTCCTTCGCGCTGCATCTCCAGGAGCCCGACGACCCAATCGCCTACGACGCGAACGGGCCAAACCGTCTCAACCCCTTGCCCACGCGGGCGCCGGACCCCTACGCCCTCCTGGGCGAGCAGCTCGGTATGTTCGCCGAGCACGCCATCGGCCCGCTGAAGGAGGCCACGGACGCCTCCTGGGCGCGGGAGGCGTCCCGCGTGTGGCGGCTGACCGGACGCGACAGCGGGAGCTGGTTCCTGAAGGTTCACCAGGGGCCAAAGTTGCACCAGTGTGAGGTGGGCGCCCTGCGGGAGTGGGCCCCGTCCCTCGGAGCCGGCCGCGCCCCGCAGCTCGTCGCCGCCGACCCGGAACAGCTCGCCGTGATCGTCGGTGCGCTTCCCGGCCGCGTGCTCCACGGCGCCGACCTGAGCATGACCGCCTGGCAGTCGGTCTACCGCCAACTCGGGCAGCTCTTGTGTGCCCTTCACCTCGGCGAGCCCCCAATGATGGCGCAGGCCCTGGGCGGGCTGGCCAAGCTGGATCAGCACTTGGCGGCAGCCGACGGGCTCCTCGATCCCGGGGAGAAGACTCTGGTGCGGTCTCTCGCCCTGCACCTGCCCCGTGTCCCGCCCGTCCCCCATGGCCGTCGCCATGGTGACGTACAGCGGCGCAACCTGCTGCTCGACGACTACGGGACCCTGGCCCTCATCGACTGGGAACGCGCGGAAATCGGGCCCCTCGTCAGCGACTTCGTGCGCATCGCCGACACCTGGATCGACGCGCCCGAGCTCGAAGCCGCCCTGTTCGACGGCTACGGCCGCCTGCTGTCTCCGGACGAGGCCCAAGCGCTCCAGGGTCTGTCAGCTCTCGACGCGCTCAGCGGCATCCAGTACGGCGCCACGCACGGCGACCCCGAACTCGTCGAGCGCGGGCACCGCACCCTGCACCGGCTCCGGGAGGAGGCGACATGACGACATCCGATCCCAAGGCACCGGAGCGGGTCAATGAGGATGCCTGGCGTGAGTACGGGCGCAGGCAGCTCAACCGCGGCTACCAACCCCCGGAGATCACCGAGATCGACTGGGGGTTCTGGGGCACCGGCCCCGGCACCCGCGTCCTCGGCGACGTCGCCGGCTACCGGGTGCTGGACCTCGGCTCCGGGGCCGGAGTCCACGCCGCGCATCTCAGCCGCGACCACGCGGCCTTCGTCGACGCCATCGACATCTCGCCCACCCAGCAGCAGCGAGCCGTGGACCGGTTCGCCTCCCTGCCAGGCGGGCGGTTCCTGACCGGTGACGCCGTGGCCCACCTGCGCGAGAGCGAACCCTACGACCTCGTCTACTCCGTGCACGGCCTGTCCTACATCGACCCGCACCGGCTGCTGCCCGTATTACGCGACGGGATTCGGCCGCATGGACGGCTGGTCTTCTCCACCCTGCACACCAACCTGAACGGGCTGGGCCCTTCCCCCGCTGTCACCGCCCGCCAAGAGGAAGTGCGACTGGCGAAGACCGCCCCGATCCCGGTGCAGATGTGGATTCTCGCCCCCGAGGTCTGGGAGCGGCTGCTGGCCGAGCACGGCTTCGCCGTCGAGTCCATCGACCTTCTGCACGCCCCGTGCGCCGACAACCCAGTGGTCTGCCAGCTCATCCAGGCCCGCCGTCTTCCACACGCCGACGTGCCCAGGGTGGTGGCTCAGGAGCGAAGCCTTCGGTCGCCGGTCGCCCAGGCGGCCCTGGGGGTCGGCATCATCGTCACCCATCCGGACGGCCACGTGCTGATGGGGCAACACCGCCTGGGCACCTACGAGTTACCCGGCGGCAAGGTGGACGCATTCGACGGTGCCGGTGAGTCCATCGAGGCCGCTGCGATCCGTGAACTCGCCGAGGAGACGGGCCTCGTGGCACACCCCGAGGACGTCCGGGTGCTCGCCGTGCTTCTGGACGCGCGGCACAACCTCAACCGCCTTACCGCCGCGGTCCTCATCCGCCGCTTCCAGGGCACACCGACCGCCAAGGAACCGAAGGTGGTCGCGCGCTGGCAGTGGCGCCGCCTGGACGATCTGCCCAGCCCGCTGTTCGTGCCCTCCGCCCAGGTCCTCAACTACTGGCGCCCCGACCTGCCCATCGACCATCCGCCCGCCCACCGCTATCCCGTGTATTTCTCCCCGTCCGCCTCGGCCGCGCGCTGACCACGACGCAGAAGGAGTCCCGCCGTGACACCGGCGCTGTTCCGATTCGGCACGTACAACCTATTCAACCTGCAGATTCCGACCACAACCGACGAGAAGCGGCGCTACGAGCTGATCGTGGGGAACATCCGCTCCGCCTTTCAGAACCGCACGGGCGTCCTAGGCGTCCAGGAACTCCTGGGCTCCACGAAGACCGAAGCCCGGCGGCTTCTGCGTCTGCTCGCCCAGGACACCGGCCTCATGTGCGAGGTCTTGCCGGTCCGTGGGAGGAGAGCGGTCCCCGCGCTGGCCAGTCAGGCACCCGGCGCGAGTGCCCACCGCTTCCACGTCGGCCTGCTGTGGACCTCCGACATCGAGCCGGTCCCGGGTACCTTCCGCGCCTACGAGGGCGGCAGCGACTTCTGGCACGGACTGGCCATGGCCGACTTCCGCGCCGGCGGCCCGGTGCCCACCCGCTGGTGCTCCTACCACGCCTACCCGTTCAGCCCCGAGCGTCGCCTTGAAGAGGCCCGCCGTGTGCTGTCGGTCTTCCAGGAGTCCGATGTGGCTGGCGGCGTCGCGGCCGACTGGAACTCCATCAGCGCTGACCGGCGGCCGAACGGCGACTTCTACGATCCCGAGCCCTACCTGGAGCAAGACCACCGCAAGCTGCGCTACCAGGTCACTTTCAACCCCGACAGCCCCGGCTCTCCCAAGCAAGCAAACCGTGAGGCCGGGGAGTTCCTGCGGCGCGACCCGGGAGGGCTGCGGGACAGCGCCGCTGTCTTGGGCGTGCCGTGGCAGTGGTCGTGCGGGCACTGGATCGACGCCAAGGGGCGAGCCGACGACTACGGCCGTCGGCGCATCGACACCCTGCGCGTCACGGAGAACGTCGCCGCGACCGCCCGCGCACACACCACCCACTACGGGCCTGACGCCGAGGCCGCCTCGGACCACCTGCTGGTCACCGCCGACTTCGCCCTGCACGAGCTGGAGGTGATAGCGGCATGAAGGCTTTCATGAGCGCTGGCCGACGGTGGCGTGCCGAAGGCGCTCCCACCGAGGACAGCGTCCGCCCGCATGTGCTGTGGCTGCCGCCGGCTGAGGTAATCGACTACTTCCGGCAGGTACGAGAAGTCCTCGCCCCGTACGAGGACATCGTGGCCCCCATCGCCGACGACGACCTGCACTGGACCATCCAAGGTGCCCTCTCGCACGACTACGCAGACGAACGCGTCGGCCCCCGGCACCTCAAGGACGCCGCCGCCGGGCTGCGCACGGAGCTCGCCGAACAGGAGCCGTTCACGGTCGACATCGGCCCGGTCGCACTCAGCCGCAGCGCGGTCCTCGCCCGTGTCTGGCCCCATGACGTGGCATCCGACCCGCCACTGAAGCTCAATTCGCGCGTACGGACGGGTCTGTCAGACGCCGGCCTGGTCCTGCCCCAGGCCACCGAGACGTACTTCCCTCACATGTCGGCCGCCTACGGGAAGACCGACACCCTCTATGTCTCCCAGATGAACCGCGCGGACTCGCTGGCCTCCACCCTCCTGCGCCAGGCCCGCCATCAGGTGAGCGTGCGGGTCGAGTCCGTATGGCTGGTGATGGAAACCCAGCACCCCGACCGCCACACCTACACGTTCGAACGTATCCAGGAACTGCCCTTGGGCGACAGTGCCAACCACTCCTGACCGGCCATCATCCGCTGGTCTGCACTTGGGGCGAGGAGCATCGCGGCGCTCCCGGCCCGCGCATCGCCGTCTATCCGGCGGACACCCGGATGACCGGATCACCGGATCACCGGCGACCGGATCACCGACAAGAAGCACAGCCGGATCTCAATCTCCTGGCATCCGGCGTAGGCGCTGGGTGCCAGGTCGTCCTGCACCACCCGACAAGCAACATCCCACTGAACAGGAGGACTTGCTGTGACACCTGCTGTGACGACATCTCGGCCCGCGCATGTGGCGGCCGGACCGGGAGACCCCTTCGATCTAGACGTCATCGTCGTCGTCCAGCCAACTCGTCGGCACGGTGGCCGCTTCTGATGGCGGCTGCCAGGCCACATGCGACAGCGGCGCCTGTACCTCCAGCGGCACCTGATCACCCCACCAGACCCCCGACACGGTGACCCAACCGTGCCGGAAGCCCGCCAGCAGGCGGCACACACAGCGGCTGTGACCGCACAGCCTCAGAAGGAGAACACGCACATGGAGAACGACGAGTTCGACCTCGACATCAGCGTCCTGGAGTCCGGCGACGCCTCGGCCACGCTGGTCAACCTCACGGATGACGGCTGTGGCAGCACCTGCTCCAGCCCGTGCGCCACCAACGTGGCCTGACCCGTCGCAGCAACCAGTGCCGGTCCGCACGATGTGCGTTCATCGTGCGGGCCAGCACCGCACGGACACGGAACAGGGAGGGTTCATGAGATCGAGGCACGAGGTGCTCTACCAGTGCGCGGACGTGGCACTCGTCAGGACCGCCCATCACACGCGGTTGCCGCTGCCTCCGTGGCCGGACGTCACTGGCGAGTCTCCGGGGCACGTGCAGCAGTGGCTTACGTGGCTCCGCGCAGTGTGGGCCCTCGACGAGGTCTCGGATGCCGTGGAGCATGCCAGTCCCTCGCTCGCACGGCATCTGGACGCACTGTGCGCGGCGACCGCCGTCCCGCAGGCCCGACAGGTCCGCCGGACGCTGGTGTCGGTGATCCGGTATGTGCAGCGGATGACCGGCCGCGCGACCCCGAACGGCCTGTTCGCCGGCATCGCGCTGGCCACATTCGGGGAACGACCGGACGTGCGCTGGGGCCAGTGGCACCGGGCCGTGGCCCGCGCGGACGCCGCCTGGGCCACCGAGGTGATCCGGCACCTGGAAGAGTGCCCCGAACTGCTCCGACGTCTCCCCGTGGTTGCCAGCAACACCTCGTTCGTCCGGGGGGACCGATTGATCGTCCCCTACCCTGCCCGGTCTCGAAGCACCGGCAAGCCGACGGTAGAGGTGTCCATCAGGTTCACCTCTGCGGTGCGGGCCGCCCTGGACGCTGCGCGATCCCCGATCAGGTGCGACCTCCTCGCGGACAAGGTGCACGCCGGGTTCTCTCAAGTTCCGGAGCCGCGGGTCAGGGAGCTGATCGAGAGCCTGATCCGGAACGGCGCTCTTGTCAGCAGCCTGCACGCCCCTTCCGGCGTACTCGATCCTCTCGACCACCTCGTACGGCAGCTGGAGGACGTGCAAGCCGTCGATGTACCGCCCGTGGCGGACCTGCTCTGTGACCTGCGAGCGGTTCGCGACACCGTGGCCCGGCACAACCAAGCCCTCACGCCAACGGACGGACGGCGCCTGCGCCGCGCGCTCCGCCACAAGATGACGGAGGTCGCCCCCGCAGATCACCCGGTGGCGCTTGACCTGCGCATGGACTTCTCGCTCGTATTGCCCACCCAGGTCGCACGCGAAGCGGAGCGGGCAGCCACCGTATTGACCCGCCTCACGCCAGCACCGTTCGGCACGCCTGGCTGGAAGGAGTACCACACCCGCTTCTTCGAGAAGTACGGCATCGGTTCCCTGGTGCCGCTGCGGGACGTGACAGACCCCGATGCCGGGCTTGGCTTCCCCGCCGGTTACATGGGCAGCGAGCCGAAGGCACGTGAGCCGCTGTCCAAACGAGAGCAGAGGCTTCTTGCGCTCGCCCAGGCCGCCGCTCTTGACGGCCGCGACGAAATCCTGCTGGACGAGGACCTGATCAGCAGCCTCCAGGTCGGGGACCAGGACGGCATGCAGGTACCGCCGCACATGGAGGTCTCCTTCCACATCGAGGCTGCTTCCACCGATGTCCTCGGCCGCGGCGACTTCACGCTCAGCGCGATCCACCCGTCACGCGGCATCGGCACCACGAGCGGCAGGTTCCTCCCGCTCTTGAACGCTGACAACCGAGCCCGCGCCGCCGACGTGCTGGAAGCGCTCCCGGTCAACGCACCCGGGGCGCTGCCCGCGCAGCTCTCCTTCGCCCCGCTTGACCGAGCCGACTCCAACGTCAGCCGCGTTCCCGAGATGCTGCCAGCCGTCATCAGCCTGGCTGAGCACCGGACCACGGACGAACGCACCATCGACCTTGACGACCTGGCCGTCGGCTGCGATCGGCGCAGGCTCTACCTCGCCTCCCTCTCACGCAAGTGCCTGGTGGAACCGCACGTGGTGCACGCTCTGGACCTACGGGCCCACACACCACCCCTCGTCCGATTCCTCGCCGAGATCAGCCGCTCCCAGTCCGCCGTCGTCACCGACTTCTCGTGGGGCGCCGCCGCATCCCTGCCCTATCTTCCACGCGTGCGCTACGGGCGCGCTGTCCTCGCGCCCGCCCGCTGGCTGCTGCACGCCTGCGACGTACCCGACCGAGCCGCGTCATGGGACGAGTGGCACACGGCAGTCGGTCAGTGGCGCACGCAACGCCGCGTGCCCGAGACCGTTGCCTTGACCGAAGGTGATCAGCTTCTCCCGCTGGACCTCTCCGAGAGCGCCCACCGCGCCGTACTGCGCGCCCACCTCGCGACGACCGAGACCGCCGTGCTGACGGAGACCTCCGACGGAGGCGGTTGGTTCGCCGGCCGCGCCCACGAGATCGTCGTCCCCATGACGGCCGCCCGCGCCCCGAAGTGGCCAACGGTTCCCCTCGTCACCGCGGACCGCCTACTCACCCGCGAGCACGGACATCTACCCGGCACCAGCCCCTGGCTCCTGGTCAAGCTCTACGGACACCCGGAACGACACGCCGCGATCCTGTCCCAGCACCTGTCCGGCCTCCTCGCCCAGTGGGAGACCTCACCGGCATGGTGGTTCTTGCGCTACCAAGACCCCCGTCCGCACCTGCGGCTGCGGATCGCCATCCCCGAACCCACGCATGTGGGGCAGACCGTCACACGAATCAGTGACTGGACCGCACATCTACGCCGCGCCGGCCTCGTGAACGACATGCAGTTCGCTACCACCTACCCCGAAACCGGGCGCTGGGGCGCGGGGCCGCTGATGAGCCTCGCCGAAGATGTCTTCGCCGCCGACTCCCGCGCCCTCGCTGTGCAGTTCGCCCAGCCGAGCCGCCCTCACCCACGAGTCCTCGCCACAGTGAACTTCGTGTCCCTCGCCACCGCCTTCACCGGCAGCGCGGACGAAGCGATGGAGTGGCTGTCCAGATACGGGAAGATCCCAGATCCGCGCCCCCTCGACCGGCAGGTCCTTTTCGACGCGGTCCACCTGGCTGACCCGACCGACGGCTGGGCGGCCTTGCGGGCCCGCGCCGGCGGGGAGACCATCACCGCGGCCTGGGCACAACGAGACGAAGCGATCGCGCGGTACCGGTCCCGGCTGCGCGAATCCGACCTCGATCCCCACCTCGTGCTCGATTCGCTCCTGCACGCCCACCACATCCGGGCCACTGGCATCGACAAGGTCGACGAGCGCATGTGCGTCCGGCTGGCCCGCGCCGCAGCCCTGGCCTGGACGGCACGGAGGGGGAACAACCATGGACCTGCGTGAGACCGCCCGCCGCGCAGCCGGGGCCATCGCCGACCGGCTCGCCTCCCCGGGCGACGTGCGCGACCTCGACCTCAAGCAGGGCTGGTGGCCACAATCCCTCGCGCACGGCGCCGTTGGCGTAGCTCTGCTGCACATCGAGCGCGCCCGCGCCGAGCAGGGCCCTTGGCAGCGCGTACACGACTGGCTCGCGTGCGCAGTCGACGGCGGAGCCGTCGGCGGAGTGGACGCCCACCTCTATTACGGAGCGCCCGCGCTCGCCTTCGCCCTCCATAGCGCCGCCGACCGCCCCGGACGGTATGCCCGGGCCCTGAGCACGCTCGATACACACGTCACGAACCTCGTGTGCACGCGACTTCGCGCCGCCCACGACCGCATGGACCACGGCGAGTTCCCCGAGCTGGCGGAGTACGACACGATCCGCGGTCTCAGCGGCCTGGGCGCGCTGCTGCTGCATCGCGGCACCAAGCCCGATCTGCTGCGGGACGTCCTCATCTACCTGGTGCGGCTCACCGAGCCGGTCAAATACGACGGAGAACTCCTCCCCGGCTGGTGGAGCCATCTTGCCCCCTCTGGCAAGCGTTCCCCTGACTACCCGGAGGGTCACGCCAACAACGGCGTGGCCCACGGCATCGGCGGCCCCCTGGCGCTCTTGGCCCTCACCGCTCGCCAGGGCATCACCGTGCCCGACCAGAACGAGGCGATCACGCGCATCCTCAGCTGGCTGGACCGATGGCAGCAGGACGGCCCAGCCGGACCGTGGTGGCCGTACTGGATCACTCGCGACCAATTACGCAACGGCAAACTCGGCCCCGGTCCCTCTCGCCCATCCTGGTGCTACGGCGCCGCAGGCTCCGCACGTGCACAGCAGCTCGCCGCCCGCGCCACCGGCGACACTCACCGCCAGCACCTTGCCGAAACCGCCCTCCAGCAGGCCATGGCCGATCCAGGCCAACGCAGCGCCACCGTCGACCTATCCCTGTGTCACGGCTTCGCCGGGCTTGCGCATATCACGCAGCTCGCCGCCGCCGATTCGATCACCCCCGGTCTCACCGACTGCCTGCCCAGCCTGTTCGCGCCGATCACCGACACCGCCCCCGAGACCCTCGTCCACACGCTGTGCAGCTCGGCCGACGGCGGAGACGTCGGCCTCCTCGAAGGGGCCGCAGGCACGGCGCTCGCGCTCCACGCCTTCTCCGTCGAAGGCCCCTCCCTGTCCGGCTGGGACACCTGCTTTCTGATCAGCTGACTTGGAGAGACATATGGCTCCGGAAGAATGGCCGCAGCGCGTCCTGATCTTCACGGCATGGGACCAGGCGGAGACAACGGCCGCACAGCACCTGCTGCCCCTGCTAGCCGCCAACAACGCCGAGCTGGCCCTCTGGTCGTTCGTGCGGAAGTTCCCTACCTGGCGGCTGCGATACCGCCCCGCCGGTCCGGGCGCGGTCAAGCATCTGGACCTCGCGCTGGATGAGCTGGTCTCGGCCAGCGCCCTCGCCACCTGGAAGCCGCAGATCTACGAGCCGGAGGAAACTGTCTTCGGAGGGCCTGCCGCCATGGCCGCCGCACATCTCCACTTCCACGAGGACAGCCGCCACATCCTCGAACATCTCGCCCACCAGCAGGCTGGACGGCCCGGTCCACTCGGCCGCCGGGAGCTGGCCGTCTTGATGCTCAGCGTGGCGATGCGCGCTGCCGGCCTCGACTGGTACGAGCAGGGCGACGTGTGGGCGAAGGTCGCGGCTGAGCGAGCCGGCGGCACAACAGCATCCGACCGGGTGAGAACCGCCGTGCAGCGACTCATGACCGTCGACGTCAGCCCGTCCAGCAGCCTCGCCCGCGACGGCCGACTGGAGACACTGCCCGACTGGATCAACGCGTTCGACGCCCTCGGCCGCCGACTCGCCGCCCTCCACCACGGTGGGGAACTCGAACGCGGCCTGCGGGCCGTACTCGCCCACCACGCCATCTTCCACTTCAACCGACTGGGCCTCCCCCGGGAGGACCAGCACACCTTGTCAACACTCGCGAAAGAGGTAGTCATGGGAACGAGCGACAGCCCCGCGTCCACCCCCAGCACGACGTCACCGAGCACTACGGTCAGCGACGTGAACAGTGACACCATCGAAGTCAGCGCCGCCGGCCACCTGCGTACTCAGCTCATCGACCGGTTGGTCACACAGGGCTCGGTTCGCACGCCCCGCGTCGAGGAGGCGATGCGGACGGTACCCCGCCACCTCTTCGTCCCCGATGCCCCGCTGGAGGCGGCGTACAGCAACGCGCCCGTCAACATCAAGTCCGACGACAGCGGCGCATCCATCAGCTGCGCCTCCCAGCCCAACATCGTGGCGATCATGCTCGAACAGATGGAGGCGGAGCCGGGGCACAAGGTGCTGGAGCTGGGCGCTGGCACCGGCTTCAACGCGGGACTCCTCGGCTACCTGGTCGGTGAGAAGGGCCACGTCACCACCGTCGATGTAGACGACGACCTGGTCGAAGGCGCCCGCGCCGGACTCGTTGCTGCGGGCATCGACAACGTCGAGGTCATCCTCGGTGACGGCGCACTCGGTTACGCGCCGAACGCTCCCTACGACCGCATCGTCGCCACGGTCGGCGCCCACGGAGTCCCGCACGCCTGGCTCGACCAGCTCGCCCCCGACGGACGACTCCTCACCCCGCTGCGCCTTCGCGGCAGCGTCTCGCGCTC
>NZ_JBMNDS010000071.1:0-52910 GCF_052543295.1 Streptomyces sp. SAS_270 | reverse complement strand
CCCCCCCCCCCCCCCCCCCCCCCCCCCCCCCCCCCCCCCCCCCCCCCCCCCCCCCCCCCCCCCCCCCCCCCCCCCCCCCCCCCGCTGCGGGGGGAAGTACCTGCGCGATCTACTACGACGGGGGAATCGCGTCAGGCACTGCGGGGGGTGGCTGAGATGGTCTGTACGTCCGGGGCATCCGGCTCCACCAGCTGATGGTCACGCTGGTCCAGGTTCACAAAGATCATGCCGTATCGAATGGCGCACCGAACCGGCTGCGGCGCCCCCCGAGGCCGTCGCAGACACCGGTACGCCCGTACGTCGTCGTCGTCATCCCGGGTGACGACGACAGGTTCTCCGAACACGGTCACCATCAATGAGTCACCGCTGTGGGGGATGGCGGTGGCCAGATCGATGAAGTGCCAGCCGGAGCGGTAGGCCGTGGCCATTTCGCGGCGGAAGGAGCGGTCGTCGGGTGGGATGGTCATGCGTCCGCGTCCGCCGGTGCCTGCCAGCCGACATCTCGCGTACCGCTACCGGAGACGACCTGCCAGCCGACATCCTGTGCGACGACCTGCCAGCCGACATCCTGCGTTCCATCGGTGTGGGCAACCGCACTTCCGGCGGTGTGGGAGGTGATCTGCCAGCCGACGTCGAGAGGACCGGCCGCGCCGAAGGCCAGTGCCGCAGCAACGACGCCCGTAGCAAGCACCGAGCGAAGCATTCTCTTTTTCATGGTCGGCTTCGTCCTCACTTGATGGCTTCCTCTCCCCCGCGAAATAAGACGATGGCTCATTCAGGCACGTCAATGCCACACAAGAGATGCATCATGTTCCTGCACGTTCAGGACCCTGGGGGGTGGAGATTTGCCAACAAAAAGCACAAAGCCGACACATCCTCATGGCATAAGCGAGTTGTGTGCCGAAGGTACGCGCCTCTATGCCAGTGCGCTCGGCGCCGGGCGCATCTCCCGCGACGAGGTCGAGCCCGCTCCCTGCCTGCTCGAATTCGCGCTGCTGCACCCGGACCCGGACGACGCGAACTGGTTGCGTCCCGTGCCGCCGTCCGTCGTACTCGCACAGCAGCTCCAACCCCTGGAACAGGAGATCCAGAACCGTCGCAGGCTGACCCTCGACCTCACAGATGCCTTCCAGCCGTTCCTGACCATCAGCGCCCAGAAGCCGGCCACCACGCATGCCATCACCGTGCTGGAGGGCGTCAGCCGTATCAACGCGACGCTCGACGTGGCGATAGCGGAGGCTCGCACCGAGGTCCTGACCATCCAGCCCGGCGGCAGCCGGCCCGAGCACATCCTGAGTCAGGCTCTGAAGCGGAGCCAGCCCCTGATCGAGCGGGGCATCTCCGTGCGCACGCTGTACCAGCACACGGTCCGGCACAGTCAGAGCACCTTCGCGTACATGGACAAGATGGCCGGCGCCAAGGTCGAGATCCGCACACTCGAAGAGCTCATAGAGCGGCTCATCATCTGCGACCGGACCGTCGCCTTCATCCCGGCCCAGGACGACCGCCAGGTGGCCCTGGAACTCCGCCACCCCGGTCTCGTGCAGTACCTGATCAAGGTGTTCGAACAGCTCTGGCAGCGGGCGACACCCCTGATGGACGAGGTTCCCTACGAGGCGACTCCCGAGGGCATCACGGGCGTCCAGCGCTCCATAGCCAAACTCCTCATCGACGGCCACGTCGACGAGGCCATCGCCCGCCGCCTCGGGATGAACGTCCGCACCTGCCGCGCCCACATCGCCAAGCTCGCCTCGGCCCTGGGCAGCGGAAGCCGCGCACAACTCGGCTTTCTCATAGCGCAGTCGGGGATCCTCGACCAGGGTCACTCCATACCGATACCGGAGAGCAACAGGTGACCACCCGGGGCCACGAGCACGCCGTAGACGAGCTGTGCGAGGCAGGCCTGGCCCTGTACGCCCGCGCTCTGCACGAGGGGCGCGTACGCAGTGCGGACACCGACGAAGCACCCTGCCTCGTCGACTTCGGGCTGCTGCACCCGGCCGTGGAGGATCTGACCTGGCTGGAGCCCGTCGCTCCCGCCGCCGCCCTCCACCGCCTGCTGCGGACCTCCGAGGAGCGCATCGCGGGCGAACGGCAGCGCGAGGTGCGGCTGGCCGAGGCATTCGAGCCGCTGATGCGGCTGGACGGCCGTCACACGGAGACGGCGGACACCCCGACGCTCCGCATCCTCAGTGGCCGCCAACGCATCAACCTGGCCATCACCGAGGCCATGGCCCCACCGTCCCGGGAGCTCCTCGCCATCCAGCCGCACAGCGGCCTGACGACCGAGAGCCAGGCCGCGTCGCTGGAACGCGACCAGGCGATGCTGGACCGCGGCGGCCGCATACGGACCCTGTATCAGCACACGCTCCGCCACTCCCCCGCGGTGACCGCCCGTTACGAACTGCTGAAGGGCGACGTAGAGGTCCGCACCCTGGACGAAGTCACCGAGCGCCTCCTCATCGTGGACCGGACCGTGGCGTTCATCCCGGCCAGCAAGGACCGCACCCTGGCCCTGGAGGTCGGCCACCCGGCGCTGCTCGACTACTTCGCCACCGCCTTCGAGCGGTTGTGGCGCCTGGCCACCCCCATGTACCCCGAGGCCGTCCAGCGACCGTCGCTGAACGGCGTCACACCGCGTCAGATCGCCATCGCCGCCCTCCTCGTGGAAGGCCACACCGACACCGTCATAGCCGACCGCCTCGGGATGAACGTCCGTACGGCGCGCGTGCACATCGCCAAACTCGCCGCGAGCCTGGGCAGCGAGAGCCGCGCCCAACTCGGCTACCTCATCGGGCAGTCGGGGATCCTGGAGCAGGAACAGCAGAACCGCTGACGGGCAGCGGATCGGGCGGGCGCAGGGGACCGTCCAGCCCCGCCTGGGCGATCCTGACGCCCAGTTGCGTACGGCTGGCGGCGCCCAGGGTCTCGGACAGCCGGGCGATGTGGGCGCGGCAGGTGCGGACACTGATGCCGAGGCGTTCGGCGATGGCGGCGTCCTGGTGGCCCTCCGCCAGCAGGGTCGCGATCGAGCGCTCCCGGTGGGTGATGCCCTCGATGCCCGTCGAGGGGAGCGGGGCGGCCAGCGGGATCGCCAGCCGCCACAGCCGCTCGAAGACGGTGACCAGGTAGTCCACCAGCGCCGGGTGGCGCAGCTCCAGCGCTATCGTGCGGTCCGCGTTGGCGGGGATGAAGGCGACCTTGCGGTCGAAGAGGATGAGCCGCTCCACGACCTCGTCGAGGGTGCGGGCCTCGGCAGCGTCCCCCATCAGCTCCATGTAGTTGTGCAGGCCCTGGCCGTGCCGGGCGACATGCGTGTACAGGTCGCGCATGCGGACGCCGCGGCGGCGCATCTCCAGTGCCCGGTGCAGGCCCTCGGACAGCTCGTCCTCGCGGCGGATGCCGCCCGGCTGCACGGTGAGCACCTCGGTCGTACAGGCCTCGGTGGCCTCGTCCATGGCGACCCGGATACGCGCCAGCCCGTCGAGGACTCGGATCGCGACGCTGTCGGCGGGGCCCTGGACGCGTCCGCCCAGCCCGGCGTACCACTCGAAGGCGGCCACCGCGTCGCTCATCCGCGCCTGACCGGCGGTGACTTCGTCGTAGACCCCGCGCAGCAGCCGGGTCATGACCTCCTGCGGGGAGGTCGGCACCAGCCAGTCCATGTCGTCGGGGTCAGGGTGCAGCAGCGCCAACTCGACCAGACAGGGCACCGCTTCGGCGTCCGAGCGCGGCACCCGTCCGCGCCGTACCGCGCGGGAATACACCCGGTCCCCGGCGTCGCACAGCCGGTCAGGGCCGTGCGGATGTGTGTCCGTCCCGTGCCCGGCCATCTTCCACTCCTGGCTCCAACGCCTGGCTCCAGCGCCTTCCGCAGCGACACTATGCGCGGCCTGGCCCGCCTCCGCAACACGGCTCCGCAGCTCAGCCGCCCCGAATTCCTCCTTTACATCCGGAATTGCCCCTGCCTCCGCCCGTCCCCTTGCCATCACATGAAGGTGCCGCGTCCCAAGTGTGCGGTGCGAGGCGGGCACGCTTCCCGAGCGGCCGCGCCGCCCGGGCCGCCGTGGCCGGAATTCGCCCCCGGGTACGGGACCGTCGTGCCCCGGCGGAATCCGCGTGAGCGGCCGGAATTCACCGAGTGGCCGGAGCGCTACGGAGCGCATCTGCCGTCAGGTCATGGCGGACGTATTTGACGCGTACGCATTGGCCGATGCGGGACGGGGAGACAGGGGGGCAGGGGGCGGCAAGGGGACTTACGGGTCTTGGGGGGCGCAACGGGCGTATGCCGCGCCGACGTCGGCGGACCGGCTACTCGGCGTCCTTGCGGTAGTCGGTCGCCACGCAGCCCGCCGCGACGTCCTCGCGGTGGTAGCCGTCCGGGGTCTGCATGCCCGGGTCGCAGTCGAGGATGTACAGGCCGGCGTCGATCAGCTTGTCGACGTCCTGGTCGCGGTCGACGTCGAGCGCGAAGTCCTTGCCGATCAGCAGGGAGTTGCCGTCGCCGTCCTGCGACGCCATGGACTGTGCGAACACCTTCATGTCGGTGACGTGGAGGAAGTCGATGTCACCGCTCTCCTGGTCGCACTCCCCGCCGCCGTCGAGACCGTTGATCCCCTCGCCCCGGATCTCCGAGAGGTCGTCGGCGCCGAGGAAGTCGATGTCCTCGCAACCGACCTTGTCCTTGAGGAAATCGGCCACGCCCTGCTGGTCGCCGGCCTGAGGAGGCCCGTCGTCGCTCCCGCACGCGGTGGCGGTGAGGGCGAGCAGCAGGGCGCAGGCGGAGGCGGCGAGGGCGGCGGGGATGCGGGTACGCACAGGGGACCTCTGTGGGTGGCGGTGAGGAAGGGGGACGGGAGGGACAAGAGGGGGACAGAAGGCGGGGGCAGGAGGCGGGGTCAGGACTCGGAGGGGGCGAAGGTGAAGAAGCCGTCCTCGGTGCTGAGGTAGCCGTATCCCGTGGCCGCGTCCACGAAGGGGATGTGGTCCTCGGGGAGGCTCTTGACGAGGACCTTGCGGGTGCGGGCGTCGACGACGAGGCCCGTGTCGCCGTCCGTGAGCCCGTAGAGGACCGAGCCGTCCGCCGTGAACCGCACGGGGTCCAGGGCGGTTTCGCCCTCCGCCTGCGCCCAGAGCTGCTTGCCGTCGGCGACCTGCCACACCGCCGTACCGTCGAACTCCCCGATCTCCTCCCTGTCCTTGGCGACCAGTTCGCCGGAGGGCGAGAGGAGGGCGTCCTCCGGGGCCTCGTACGAGCCGGTCAGGGCGCCGCTCTTCACGTCGTACCAGGCGTAGATCCAGGAGGACGCGGTGACGTTCGCACTCCACGCGACGAGAACCTTGCCGTCGGCGACGCGCACCACGCGCACCGCGCCGGACTGCCGCTCGCCGTCGTCGTCCAGGGCCACGCCCTTGGGTACCTCGACGTCGGCGGTGCTCCAGACCTGCTTGCCGGTGGCGAGGTCGCTCAGGGTGATCTGCTCGCGGTCGTTGTCGTAGTTGGTCGCGTTCAGGAAGCCCGCGTAGTACTGGCCGCTGATCAGCGGGGCGTGTGTGGCGAAGCCGTCGGCGGTGCCGGTCTCCGGGTGGAACTCGCACTGGGCCAGCTGGCCGGTGCAGGTGAGGGTGCGCGTGGTGCCGCCGTCGATGGGGACGAGGCGGATGACGTCGTCGTCGAGCTCGACGCGGTAGCCCTCCGTCAGCAGGCGCGGGTCGTCGTTGTTGTACTTGTCCTGCGGCACGGGGCTGCTGCCCAACTTGGCTCCGTGCGCGTCGTACAGGGTGGCCGTGGAGGTCTTCTTCGCCTCGGTCAGCCCGTCGGAGGCGGAGGTCGAGGAGGTGGCGACCGCGACCGCCGGGGCGCCGTCGTGCCAGGTCGTGGCGGTGACCGAATCGGTCTTCACCTTCAGGGACTTGGTGACCGCGCCGGTCTTCGCGTCCCTGAACTCCAGGGTCAGGCTCTCCGGTTCGTCGGAGGAGTGCAGGAAGTGCTTCTCGCCCTGCTCGCTCCCCTTCTCCGGACCGGAGTTGTCGACGTACTTCCCGCTCGCGTCCTTGGCGAACAGCAGCGTCTCACCGAGGTCCAGCGCGCCGGGCGTACCGCCGCCTTCGGTGGGGGGCAGGCTCCAGGCGGCCTTCTTCGCGAACCCGGGCAGCTCGGGGCCCTTGTAGGCGGGGCCGCCGGTTGCGGCTGCCCTGCCACCGGATCCGGCGTTCTTCCCGCCGTCCGTGCCGTCCCCGTCAAAGGACCCGCCGCCGCACGCGCTCAGCAGCACCAGGCCCGTGACCGCGGCCACGACCTTGACCGCGGCGGCGCTCCGCGCCCGCAGCAGGCCCCGCTGACGTATCCCGCCGTCCGTCCCGTCCGTCCCGTCCATCGGATCGCATCCCCCGTCGTCCTGTGACCCGGTGCCCCGGTGATCATTGTGTTGCAGCCGGTCACCATAGACGATCAACAACCCTGCCTTGACCAGCCGTTGACCTGATCGGCAGGGATTGCCCCCTTCTCCCCCCTGGAAATGTGGCCATCTCCACAAGACCTCCGCGCTCCGGCCGCCCGCCCGAAACCCCGGCAACCGGCGTCGCACCAGGACTTGTTGGCGGCCCGCCCCGCACTCGCCGGCTTCGGCACAACGCGCAGACCCCCACCCCGGATGCGGAAGGGCGGGGGTGGGGGTCTGCGGAGGCGGGGGCCCGGGAAAGGGCCCGCAGGGCTACTTCAGGCCCGTGATGGTCGAGCAGGCCGCCTTGTACTTGGCCGTGCAGATCTCTTTGACCGTGTAGATGCCGTCGTCGACGACCGTGTCGGCGATGTTGTCCTTCGTGAGGGCGATCACGGGGACCATCTGGGACGGGATGGCCTTGTCGGTCGGGCTGTCCGTCTTGTCGCGGGTGAGGGCGTCGAACTCGATGCCGCGGCCCTGGACCTTCGCGACGGCCATCTCGGCGGCGGCGGACGCCTCCTGCGGGTACGACTTGTAGACGCTCATGTACTGGTCGCCCGCGACGACACGCTGCACCGCGTCCAGCTCCGCGTCCTGCCCGGTGACCGGCGGGACCTTGCTGACGCCCGCGGTCTTCAGGGCGTCGATGACGGCGCCCGCCATGCCGTCGTTGGCGGAGTAGACGGCCGCGATCTTGTCCAGGCCGATCTTGGAGATCGCCTCCTGCATGTTGGTCTTGGCGTTCTCCGGCTTCCAGTCCTTGGTGTCGTAGGACTCGGCGATGTTCACCTTGCCCTTGAGCTCGGAGAGCGCGCCCTCCTTGAACTGGGCGGCGTTCGGGTCGGTGACCGACCCGTTCATCATCACGATCTTCTTGGACTCTGCGTCGGTCCCCAGCGCCTCGAGAATGGCCCTGCCCTGCACCTGGCCCACGAGCTCGTTGTCGAACGAGATGTACGCGTCGATCGGTCCCTGCGCCAGACGGTCGTAGGCGATGACGGGGATGCCCGCGTCCTTCGCCTTCTTCACGTCGCCCGCGATCGCCTTGGAGTCCACCGCGTCCAGGAGGATCACGTCGACCTTGTCGGTGATCATCTGCTGGAGCTGGGCGCTCTGCTTGTCCGCGTCCTGCTCGGCGTTGACGTAGTCGACCTTGCCCTTTTTGTGAGTGAGCTCGGCCACCTGCTGCTTGATGATCGGATAGTCGAACTTCTCGTAACGCGAGTTCTCCTTCTCCGGAAGGAGCAGCCCCACCGTGATGTCGTTGCCCTTCTTCGGGCTCGCCGAGCTGCTGCCACCGCCGATCCCGTCCACCACACCACAGGCGGAGAGCGAGAGGGCCGCGGCGGAGCCGGCCAGGGCTATGGCCGTACGACGCATACGGGTGTTACGAGTGTTCACATCACGTGCCTTCCGGACGAGGGCGCAGTATTGCGACCCAGGTGGCTGAAAGCCAACGCGGCGTTCACCGCAGCGTCAAGGAGTAACCACTTAACGAGATGGCAACAGCGTTCTGTGTTTCCCGCGTGAAGACAGTGTCGCAGGGAGCCCGCCACTCCGTTTCGCCACCTCCACCATTTGGGACGCCCACCGTCGCGGCGTACTTCCTCACCTGCGCGTACAACCAACTCCCCGCCTTGCGAGTCGTGATCGTCAACGGTTCTCCCCTGCCGTTGACGATCCGGACTGAAGGAACGCATGAACCCAGCCAGACGCACGACGGCCGCGGTCGCCACCACCGTCGTGCTCTCCACCGCGGGCACCCTCCTCGGCCTCACGGCCGCCCCCGCGTCCGCCGCCGTGACCTGTACCTCCCCGGTCTACAAGCGGCAGTTCTTCGCGAACACCAGCTTTTCCGGTACGCCGAAGAAGACCGACTGCGACAGCACGATCGACCAGAACTGGGGCACCGGCGCCCCCGCCTCCGGCCTCCCGTCGAACAACTTCGGCGTTCGCTGGACCGTCACCCGCGACTTCGGCTCCGGCGGCCCCTTCGCCCTCCCCGTCGCGACCCAGGACGGCCTCCGCGTCTACCTCGACGGCACCCGCAAGGTCGACCTCTGGAAGAACGTCTCCTCCACGGTCACGAAGACGGTCAACATCACCGTCCCCGCCGGCAGGCACACCCTCCGCGTCGACTACGTCAACTGGACGGGCTCGGCGAACGTCGAGGTCGACTATGTGCCCCGCACCTCCGCAGACGTCGACAGGGTCAAGCCTCTCGCCCCGAGCGGCGCATCGAGCTCATACGACGGCGACACGCTGAAGGCGACCGTCAAGTGGTCGCGGAACAAGGAGATGGATCTCGCCGGCTACCGCGTATACCGCCGTCTCAAGGGCAGCAGCACCTGGACGAAGCTGACCACTACGACGGCCGCGACCACCTCGTACATCAACACCCCGCCCGCGACGGGCGCGACGTACTACTACGAGGTCCGCGCCGTCGACAAGGCGGGCAACGAGTCGGCCGGCAGCACCGACCAGCCGGTCACGACCGCCGACAAGACCCCTCCTCAGGTCCCCTCCGGGCTCACCGCCGTCGACGGGCAGCCCGGGATCGCGCTGGCCTGGAAAGCCGTGCCGGGAGCGGCGAGTTACACCGTGTACCGCCGCTGGGAGGACGATGGCGGCGACAATCCCACCCTGCAGGTGATGACGGCCACCACCACCTCCTGGACTGATGCCACGGCCAAGGAGAACCTGTACTACACCTACTGGGTCACCTCGGCCGACAGCGCCGGCAATCGGTCCACGATGTCGGCACCCGCCCACGTGAGCCGCGCCGACCACGCACCCTCCGCACCCACGGGTGTGACGGCCGCTACGGCGGCCACCGGCGTCACACTCACATGGAAGGCCCCGACGACTCCCATCACGCAGGACCTGGTGCGCTACCGGATCTACCGCAAGGGGCGGCTCGTGGACGAGGTCCGCGCCACGCAGACCGCCTTCACCGACACCACCGTGCTGCAGGGCACCACGTACGCGTACACGGTGACCGCCGTGGACAGGGTGGGAAATGAGTCGGTCGCGTCGGCACCTGCCACAGGCACCGCTCCGGCGACCGGGCTCGCCCCGCCTCCCGTCACCGGACTGACCGGCGCCATGGAAGGCGACGAGATCGCCCTGGAGTGGCAGCGCAGCCCCGACAGCGACGTCGACCACTACGACGCCTATCGCGGGGCTCTCGTCAACGGGGTCTGGGAATACGAGCGTTGGGGCGAGACCTACCAGGGCGAGGAGGACGAGAAGATCCTGGGCTTCTACCATGAGATCTACGAGCCGCAGGGCGAGACCGTGCGATGGGCCGTGATCGCCGTGGACGAGTACGGCAACTCCCGATTCGGCACCGGTGAGGAGTTCTCGTACGTCACGGTCACCGAACCGGGCGCGTGAACCCACGAAACGCGTCCACACGACGAAGGGGCCGGGAGGTTCGGACGAACCTCCCGGCCCCTTCTCACGCGTGCACGTCAGTCGGACGACTGCTGCCGCTTCGGCCGCCACACCACCAGCGCGCTCGTCTGCTGGACCTCCTGGTACGGGACGAGGTCGCGGCGGTAGGAGGCGTGGACGGCGGCCTCGCGCTGCTGCATGGCGGCGGCGGCGCCCTCGACGGCGGACGACAGCTCCGCCACGCGGGCCTGCAGCGCGGCGACCTGGTTCTCCAGCTCGATGATGCGCTTGATGCCGGCGAGGTTGATGCCCTCGTCCTGCGACAACTGCTGGACGGTGCGCAGCAGTTCGATGTCGCGGGCCGAGTAGCGGCGGCCCCGCCCTGCGGTGCGGTCGGGGGAGACCAGGCCGAGGCGGTCGTACTGGCGGAGTGTCTGCGGGTGCAGGCCGGACAGCTGGGCCGCCACCGAGATGACGTAGACCGGGGTTTCCTCGGTCAGTTCGTAGGGGTTGCGACGACGGCCGTCCATCTGCTCATGCTCCCTTCGCGGCCTGGAACAGCTCCGCCCGCGGGTCCTCGCCCGCGGTTGCCTCGCGATACGCCTCAAGGGCGTCACGAGCCTTGCCCGACACATCCTGCGGAACCGTCACCTCGACGGTGACCAGGAGGTCACCACGGGTGCCGTCCTTGCGCAGCGCGCCCTTGCCACGGGCGCGCATCGTGCGCCCGTTGGGCGTGCCCGGCGGCAGCTTCAGGGTGACCGGCGGGCCGCCCAGGGTGGGGACCCGCACCTCGCCGCCGAGTGCCGCCTCGGTGAAGGTCACCGGGACGGTCACCGTCAGGTTGTCGCCCTTGCGGCCGAAGACCGGGTGCGCGTGGACGTGCACGGTGACGTACAGGTCGCCCGCCGGACCGCCCCGTTCACCCGGTGCTCCCTTGCCGCGAAGGCGGATGCGCTGGCCGTCGGAGACACCCGCGGGGATGCGCACCTGCATGGTCCGGGAGGACTTGGCACGGCCCGAGCCGCTGCAGATCTCGCAGGGGTTCTCCGCGATCAGGCCGCGGCCCTTGCAGTCGGGGCAGGGGTCGGTGAGCGAGAACCCGCCGCCCGAGCCCCGAGCGACCTGGCCGGTGCCGACGCACGTCGGGCACACGCGCGGTGTGCCGTTGGCGTCGCCGGTGCCCGAGCAGGCCTTGCAGGGTGCCTGTGAGGTCATGCGGAGCGGGACGGTCGCGCCGTCCACCGCCTCCGTGAAGCTGAGGGTGACCTCGGTGTCGATGTCCTGGCCGCGCCGGGGCTGTGTCCGCGTGCCCGTGCCGGCGCCCGCACCGCTCCGGTTGAACAGGCCCCCGAAGACGTCCCCGATACCGCCGCCGAAGCCGCCCTGGGACGTGCCTGTCTGGGCGCCGCCTCCGAAGAGGTCACCCAGGTCGAAGTTGAAGGAGCCGCCGCCGGCGCCCGGGCCGGGGCGGAAGCCGCCGTTGCCGAAGAGGGCGCGGGCCTCGTCGTACTCCTTGCGCTTCTTGGCGTCACCCAGGACGTCGTTCGCCTCGGAGATCTCCTTGAAGCGCTCCTCGGCCTTGGCGTTGCCCTTGTTGGCGTCCGGGTGGAACTCGCGGGCGAGCTTCCGGTACGCCTTCTTGATCTCGGCCTCGGTGGCGTCCTTGGGGACGCCGAGGACCTTGTAGAAGTCCTTCTCGATGAAGTCCTTGGTGCTCATCCCCGACGTCCCTCCTTCCTCACGCGTTCTTCAACGTCAGCCCTCGTCCGGGCCACCGTTCTCCTTCTCGTCGGCAGCCTCGGCCGCGGCGTCCTCGGCCTTGACCGGCTGCGCACCGGGCTGGGGTTCGGCCACGGCCACCCGCGCGGGGCGGATGGTGCGCTCGCCGATCCGATACCCGGGCTGCAGAATCGCCACGCACGTCGTCTCGGTGACGTCCGGCGCGTACGAGTGCATCAGGGCCTCGTGGATCGTCGGGTCGAAGGGCTCGCCCTCCTTGCCGAACTGCTGCAGGCCCATCTTCGCCGCGACGGTCTCCAGCGACTCGGCCACCGACTTGAAGCCGCCGACCAGTTCGCCGTGTTCGCGCGCGCGGCCGATGTCGTCGAGCGTGGGCATGAGCTCGGTCAGGAGGTTCGCGATGGCGATCTCCTTGACCGCGATCCGGTCGCGCTCGACCCGGCGGCGGTAGTTCTGGTACTCGGCCTGGAGCCGCTGGAGGTCCGCCGTGCGCTCGCCGAGCGCCGTACGCACCTGGTCCAGCTGGGCCGTCAGACCGGCCGCCTGAGCGGCTGCCGATGCGTCCCCGGCCGGGGCCGCCCCCTCCTCCGAAGAGGGGGAGGCGGCCTTCGGCTCGGCGTCTTCGGGGGTGGCGCCGGAAGGGACGTCAGGCTTCTCGTCGAAACCCGGGGTCTCCTCCGTCACGCGGCACCGTCCTTACGGTCCTCGTCGACGATCTCGGCGTCGACGACGTCGTCGTCAGCGGCCTTGGCCTCGCCCTGCGGGGCCTCGGCACCACCGGCGGCCTGCGCGGCCTGCGCGTCGGCGTAGAGGGCCTGACCCAGCTTCTGCGAGACGGCGGCGACCTTCTCGGTGGCCGTACGGATCTCAGCGGTGTCCTCGCCCTTGAGCGCGGCCTTCAGCTCCTCGACGGACGCCTCGACCTCGGTCTTGACGTCGCCGGGGACCTTGTCCTCGTTGTCCTTGAGGAACTTCTCCGTCTGGTAGACGAGCTGCTCGCCCTGGTTGCGGGCCTCGGCGGCCTCGCGGCGACGGTGGTCCTCGTCCGCGTACTGCTCGGCCTCCTGGCGCATGCGGTCGACCTCGTCCTTCGGCAGCGAGGAGCCGCCGGTGACGGTCATCTTCTGCTCCTTGCCCGTGCCGAGGTCCTTCGCGGTCACGTGCATGATGCCGTTGGCGTCGATGTCGAAGGCGACCTCGATCTGCGGGACACCGCGCGGGGCCGGCGGCAGACCGGTCAGCTCGAACATCCCGAGCTTCTTGTTGTACGCCGCGATCTCGCGCTCGCCCTGGTAGACCTGGATCTGCACGGAGGGCTGGTTGTCCTCGGCGGTGGTGAAGATCTCGGACCGCTTGGTCGGGATCGTGGTGTTGCGCTCGATGAGCTTGGTCATGATCCCTCCCTTGGTCTCGATACCGAGGGACAGCGGGGTCACGTCGAGGAGCAGGACGTCCTTGACCTCACCCTTGAGGACACCGGCCTGGAGCGCGGCACCGATGGCCACGACCTCGTCCGGGTTGACGCCCTTGTTGGCGTCCTGGCCGCCGGTCAGCTCCTTGACGAGCTCGGCGACGGCGGGCATACGCGTCGAACCACCGACGAGAACGACGTGGTCGATCTCGGAGAGGTTGATGCCGGCGTCCTTGATGACGTTGTGGAACGGCGTCTTGCAGCGCTCCAGAAGGTCGGCCGTCAGCTGCTGGAACTGAGCGCGCGTGAGCTTCTCGTCCAGGTGCAGCGGGCCCTCGGCGGACGCCGTGATGTAGGGCAGGTTGATCGAGGTCTCGGTGGAGGAGGACAGCTCGATCTTGGCCTTCTCGGCGGCCTCGCGGAGGCGCTGGAGGGCCATCTTGTCCTTGGACAGGTCCACGCCGTGGCCGGACTGGAACTGCTTCACCAGGTAGTCGACGACGCGCTGGTCCCAGTCGTCACCACCGAGGTGGTTGTCACCGTTGGTGGCCTTCACCTCGACGACGCCGTCGCCGATCTCCAGGAGGGACACGTCGAAGGTGCCGCCACCGAGGTCGAAGACGAGGATCGTCTGGTCGTCCTTGTCGAGGCCGTAGGCCAGCGCGGCGGCGGTCGGCTCGTTGACGATGCGCAGGACGTTGAGGCCCGCGATCTCACCGGCCTCCTTCGTCGCCTGACGCTCGGAGTCGTTGAAGTACGCCGGGACGGTGATGACCGCGTCGGTCACCTTCTCACCGAGGTACGCCTCCGCGTCACGCTTGAGCTTCTGCAGGATGAACGCGCTCATCTGCTGCGGGTTGAAGTTCTTCCCGTCGAGCTCGATCTTCCAGTCCGTACCCATGTGACGCTTCACGGACCGAATGGTCCGGTCCACGTTGGTGACCGCCTGACGCTTGGCCACCTCGCCGACGAGCACCTCACCGTTCTTGGCGAAGGCGACGACGGACGGCGTGGTCCTGGCGCCCTCTGCGTTGGTGATGACGGTGGGCTCGCCGCCTTCAAGAACGCTGACGACGGAGTTAGTCGTGCCCAGGTCGATGCCGACCGCACGTGCCATTTCAATTCCTCCAGCTGCCTACTTGAGTGGATCTGGCTCAAGTGTGCACGACACCCGGCGCCCGGTCAACAGAGCTGAGTCGTGGGGGCTCAACTCTTATCCGTTCCTTACACGCAAGTAGGCGCTGACCTGGGGTTTCTCCGGGCGTCAACCGCCCGCACCCCCGGTACGAGTGACAGTCCGAGGACGACCAGGGCCGCCCCACCCGCCACCCAGAGCGCTGCCGTCGCTTCCAGCCAGCCCAGATGGATCATCAGCCCGACGAAGGCTCCGGCGAAGGAAGCGACCCCCACGACCACCGTCGCACCCCGGGACGTCAGCCCCAAACGCCGCAGCCGGTGCGCCAGATGCCCGCCGCGGCGCCGGGCCACCAGCACCAGGACGACATCGACACTCGCCACGGCCGTCAGCGCGAACAGCGCCCCCGCGCTCACCCCGGCCCCCCGCCCCGTGTGCACCAGCACCGCCGCCGAGGCCAGGACGAACCCGGTGAACAGAGCACCGCAGCGGCCGGACACGATCCGGGCCGGCGGCCAGTTCTGCATCAGGAACCCGGTGAGCGCGGCGGCCAGCACGCTCAGCAGCGCCGCGAGACCGTCCATCATCTCGGCGGCCGCGCACCCGCTCAGCGCGAAGGCGGTCACCACGGCGACGGTCCCCATGACACCGTCGGCATGGTCGAGCGAGGCGAAGGCGAAGGTGACGAAGACGATCCAGCCGACGGCCGGCACCGCGAGCGCGGGCCCGAGTTCGCCGTACGGCACGGTCCAGGCCGCGGCCCCGGCCACCACGAGCAGCCGTACCGCAAGAGGCACCGCCCGCACATCCGTGACCAGCCCGAGCGCGCCGACGGCGATCCCGGCGAGCAGCAGCCCGCCTCCGTCGGCCCCGAGCGGAGCCACCCCGCTCCAGTCACCGGCGCCGGCCACGATGCCCGTCCCGGCGACGACGGCGAGGCCACCGAGCAACGGCACCCGCCGCAGCCGCCGCCGCTCGACAAGCCCGAAGCCCGGCCCGAGACGCGGCCCCAGTCGCGGCCCCAGGCGCAGCGCGAGCGACCGCAGCAGCGCGGCGAGCACGGCGGTGAGGAAGAGGGCGGCGGTGGCGGCGGCGATTCCGTACAACACAGCGCCAACTTATTCGCGAATGTCACAATATTGCGTGAATAACACGATCTGGTTTTACGGCCCCGGTGAGCGACCCGCCTCGGGCCCGGAAGGGACGCGCCCCACTCAGGGGAACCTCAGCGACACAGATCACCGCGCCCCTGGCTACAGTGCGGCAGAAGATATGGGTAGTCTCAGACGGACTGCATAAGTTACCGCTTAGTAATAGACTGCTGAGCCCACCACAAAGCCCCGCCTCGCAGGCCCGAGGAGCCCCCAAATGCAACTCGCCGCGATCATCGTGTCGCTGGTTCTGACCGTGGTCGGCGTTGCGCTGCTCGCACGCGCCATCGGCCAGTTCGTCCGGTACTTCAAGCTCGGCCAGCGCCTGCCCGCCGGCGCCCGCACCGACAACCCCTACCAGCGCAGCGTGACGCTGGTGAGGGAGTTCCTCGGCCACACCCGGATGAACCGGTGGGGCATCGTCGGCTTCGCCCACTGGTTCGTGGCCGTCGGCTTCCTGACGCTGCCGCCGACCCTCGCCCAGGCCTTCGGGCAGCTCTTCAAGGCTGACTGGGTGCTGCCGTTCGTCGGCGACTTCCTGCCGTTCGAGCTGTACATCGAGTTCATCGGCGTGATGACGATCCTGGGCATCGCGGTGCTCATGGTGATCCGGCTGCTGAGCCTGCCCTCCCGGGCCGGCCGCAAGTCCCGGTTCGCGGGCTCCAAGGCCGGTCAGGCGTACTTCGTCGAGTACGTCATCCTCACCATCGGTCTCGCCATCTACGTGCTGCGCGGCCTGGAGGGTGCGCTCCACCACGTGGAGGGCTACGAGGCCGGGTACTTCGCCTCGTACCCGCTGGTCCTGGCCTTCAAGGGCCTGAGCGTGTCGGCGCTGCAGAACCTGGTGTACCTGGTCGCGATGGTCAAGATCGGCACCTCGTTCATCTGGATGATCGTGGTCTCGCTGAACACCAACATGGGTGTGGCCTGGCACCGCTTCCTCGCCTTCCCGAACATCTGGTTCAAGCGGAACGCGACCGGCGGCACGGCCCTCGGCGCGCTCCAGCCGATGACGTCGGGCGGCAAGGCCATCGACTTCACCGACCCCGGCGAGGACGACGTCTTCGGTGTCTCCCAGGTCGAGCAGTTCTCCTGGAAGGGCCTGCTGGACTTCTCCACCTGCACCGAGTGCGGCCGCTGCCAGTCGCAGTGCCCCGCCTGGAACACCGGCAAGCCGCTCTCGCCGAAGCTGCTGATCATGTCGCTGCGGGACCACGCGCACGCCAAGGCGCCGTACCTGCTGGCCGGTGGCGGCAAGGACATGGAAGGCAACGAGAAGGCGTCGGAGGAGCAGCTCAAGGACGTTCCCGCCGCCGCCCTCGCCGAGGCCGAGCGCCCCCTCATCGGCACCCTCGAAGAGAACGGCGTCATCGACCCGGACGTCCTGTGGTCCTGCACCACCTGCGGCGCCTGCGTCGAGCAGTGCCCTGTCGACATCGAGCACATCGACCACATCGTCGACATGCGCCGCTACCAGGTGATGATCGAGAGCGCGTTCCCCTCCGAGGCGGGCACGATGCTCAAGAACCTGGAGAAGAAGGGCAACCCCTGGGGTCTTGCCAAGAAGCAGCGCCTGGAGTGGACGAAGGAGGTCGACTTCGAGATCCCGGTCGTCGGCCGCGACATCGAGGACCTCTCCGAGGTCGAGTACCTGTACTGGGTCGGCTGCGCCGGCGCCCTGGAGGACCGCGCGAAGAAGACCACGAAGGCCTTCGCCGAACTCCTCCACATCGCGGGCGTCAAGTTCGCGATCATGGGCGGCGACGAGAAGTGCACGGGTGACTCCCCGCGCCGTCTCGGCAACGAGCCCCTGTTCCAGGAGCTCGGCATGGAGAACGTGGCCGCGCTGAACATGGCCTTCGGCGAGGAGACGGACGACGAGGGCAACGTCACCGCGGACTCGAAGAAGCCGAGGTCGGCGAAGAAGATCGTCGCCACCTGCCCGCACTGCCTCAACACCATCGGCAACGAGTACCCGCAGCTCGGCGGCGACTACGAGGTCATCCACCACACCCAGCTGCTCCAGCACCTCATCGACGAGGGAAAGCTGCTGCCGGTGACCCCGGTCGAGGGTCTGATCACCTACCACGACCCCTGCTACCTGGGCCGCCACAACAAGATCTACACGCCGCCGCGCGAGATCATGTCCGCCGTCCCGGGCCTGCGCCAGCAGGAGATGCACCGCCACAAGGAGCGCGGCTTCTGCTGCGGCGCCGGCGGTGCGCGGATGTGGATGGAGGAGCGCATCGGCAAGCGCATCAACAACGAGCGCGTCGACGAAGCGCTGTCGCTGAACCCCGACATCGTCTCCACCGCCTGCCCGTTCTGCCTCGTCATGCTGACCGACTCGGTCAACGGCAAGAAGAACGACGGCAAGGCGAAGGAGTCCGTCCAGGTCGTCGACGTAGCGCAGCTGCTGCTCGACTCGGTGAAGACGCCGGCCGACGACGAACCCCCGGCGGGCGAGACCGAGTCGGAGAGCGCGCCCGAGCCGGAGCCGGTGAAGTAACCGCCCCTCCGTTTCGGACAGTTCCCTGCAGTCGACACCCCCAGGCCCGGTCCGGGCCCGGGGGTGTCGTCGTATGTCGAACGCGTGCATCATTGCCGAGGCGTTGTCGATGGTGCTCACGAGGTGAACGGTGCGCGTGCAAAGAGGCACGATGGGTACGGCGGCCTTCTGCTGCGTCCTGCTGCTCGCCGCCTGCGGCCCCACCGCCGGCCCCGACGCCGCCCGGCACAGCCCCGCGAAGGTCGCGAAGGGCCCCGCCGCGCTTCCCGTCCCCCGCGGCAAGGGCAGCAAGGTGCCCGATGACTTCAACGGTGACGGCCACCGCGACCTCGTCCTGAACGACCTGGTCAAGGACCAGAGCCACGCCGACGACGCGGGCATCGGCATCGTCTACGGCGGCGCCCACGGACTCACCCCGGCCGCCCGGCAGTTGCTCGGCCCCGGCAAGCAGGCCGCGCCGACCAAGGGCCGACTGCCCGCCGTGTTCGACGCGGAGGCGAGCTGCGACCTGGACAAGGACGGCTTCACCGATCTCGTCGTATCGACCGATCCGCCGTACGACGGCCAGGGGCGGCCCCCGGTCCCTCTCCAGATCCTCTTCGGCTCCCCCGCCGGACCGACCGGCAGGGCGGTGAAGCTGACGGTCCCCGCGCGGGCGCGTTTCGGCAACGACTGGCCCGACCAGCCCGTGTGCGGCGACTTCGACGGCGACGGCGCCCAGGACCTGGTCGTGCACGCCTCCGAGGGCCGACTCAGCTATCTGCGCGGCCCGTTCACCCGCAAGGGCGCCCCGCGCGCGGCGGACAAGCCCCTCACCTCGCCGGGCAACGTCCCCACCGCCCCCGCAGCCGACGTGAACCGCGACGGATACGACGACCTCCTCGTCCGTACGGCGGAGGGCCCCGCCACGTCCGCGATCGTCCTCGGCGGCCCGGCGGGCCCCACCCGTACGGGAACCGTCCTGCCCGCCGGCCTCGACGTCGCGCTCGGCCGCTTCGGCAGGGGCAAGGCGCTGGACGCGGCGGTCGGCGCGATGGGGGAAACGTCCCTGCGCTACGACCTGTCGGCCGCCGGGCGCGGCAGCCTCGCCTCCGCCGGCTCGATGCTCGACGCCGCCGACTTCGACGGCGACGGATTCAGCGAGCTCGTCTCCAGCGGGGCCCGGTTGCGCGTGTTCCGGGGCCGTACGACCGGACTCTCGACGGCCTCCGCGGTCACCGTCGCGCCCCCGGACCAGGGCACCACCCGGGTAGCCGCGGTGGGCGACTTCGACGGGGACGGACGGGCGGACCTGGTGGTGCGGACGTACCGGGGCGAGACCAGGGACACGATCGCGGTGTACCCGGGGTCCAAGAAGGGGCTGATCGCGGCGAAGCCCTCGGTCACCTTCTCCAGCGCCGAGTTCCTGACGCCCTGACGCCCTGACGCCCTGACGCCCTGACGAGCGTTCCTCGCCTCAGGGACCTCGAAAATTTACCGAACACACGTACAACCCTTACGTGCCGTTGAAGGTCTCCTGAACGCTGACCGATCCGCACGCCCCGGGAACGCCTCCCGGCTCGGCGCAGGCGGGCGGTCCGCACCCCATCGACTGCGGATGCCCGCCAGGCATCCCCGCATGCCGCAGGAGAACCCCGCATGCACAAGCGTCACCAGCAGCACCTGCGACTCGCCCTCGCGACGGCCACCGCGGCCGCGCTGACGGGCGGTCTCCTCACCCTCGCGGCCACGACCGCCACGGCCGCGGGCTCAACCCATGCCTACAAGGCGGACTTCAACGGCGACGGCTACGGCGACGTCGCGTTCGCCGCGCCGTACGCGAAGGTCGACGGCAAGGGCATGGCCGGCTACGTGGCCGTCGTCTACGGCAGCTCGACCGGCCTGAACCCAGCCAAGCGCACCGTGGTCAGCCAGAACACCACCGGCGTGCCCGGCACCGCGGAGGTCGAGGACAGCTTCGGCCGGGCGCTCGCGGTGGCCGACCTGAACGGCGACGGCTACACCGATCTCGCGGTCGGTGCCCCCGGCGAGGACGTCGGCACGGACGTGGACGGCGGCTCGGTCACCGTGCTGTGGGGCTCGTCGGGCGGCCTGAAGAACGGCACCACCGTCAAGGACCCGGCCGCCTCCGCGCACGACGAGTGGGGCCGCGGGCTGACGGCGGGCGACTTCAACGGCGACGGCCGGGCCGACCTGGCCGTCGCCACCGGCTCCTCGCACGCGTACGTCGTCAAGGGCCGCTTCACCGCCTCCGGCACCACGGGAGGCACGCAGAAGATCACGCTGCCCGAGCAGGCGCTGTTCGGCATCGACGCCATGAAGGCGGGCGACACGAACGGCGACAAGAAGGCCGACCTCGTCCTCACCTACCGCGCCCGGCTCGACTCGGACCGCTCGGGAAGCTGGTCCAAGGGCGTCGCCTACCTCGGCACCGCCTCCGGCCCGGACACCGCCGCGGGGCGCCCGCTGAACGGCGGCACCTCCATCGCGCTCGGCGACATCAACGGCGACGGCTACGACGAGATCGCCCTCGGCAACGTCTTCGCCAAGGAGGACGACCACAGCGGCAGCCTCGGCGGCAAGGTCACCGTCATCCGCGGCAGCGCCGGCGGCCCGGTCAACGGAGACGCGCCCATGGCGGAACTCACCCAGGCCTCCGAGGGAGTTCCCGGCACCGACGAGGAGAACGACGGCTTCGGCGGCTCGGTCTCCATCGCCGACGTCAACGGCGACGGCTACGGCGAACTCGCCATCGGCGTCCCCTTCGAGGACATCGGCACGAAGGAGGACACCGGCACCACCGTGGTGATGGCCGGCTGGTCCCTCACCGGCGGCCGCAGCCCGATCTCGCAGGACACCTACGGCGTCCCCGGCGCCCCCGAGTCCATGGACTACTTCGGCTCCGACGTCCTCCTCTCGGACGTCAACAAGGACGGCCACCCCGACTTCACCGTGGCGGCGACCTTCGAGGACGAGGGCGTAGGCGCGATCACCGCCCTGCTCGGCTCCTCGGGCGGCATCACCACCACGGGCGCCCGCTCCTTCGGCCCCGGCTCGCTGGGCCAGTCGCGCACCTACGGCGGCTTCGGCACCAACCTCATCGGCTGAGCCCTCCCCCCTTTCTCCGATCTCCGATCTCCGAATTCCGAACGGACCTCCATGCGCAAGCGCACCCTTCTCCTGGCCGCGACCCTGACCACCGGCCTCCTCACCGCCCTCCCCGCCGCCACGGCCACGGCCGCGCCCTCGAACCTGTCGGGCGACTTCAACGGCGACGGCTACCGCGACCTCGCGATCGCCGCGCCGATCGCGAAGGTGGCCGGCAAGACCGGCGCCGGATACGTGGCGATCGTCTACGGCACCGCGAGCGGCCTCGACACCTCCAAGCGGCAGATCATCAGCCAGGACACCACCGGCATCCCGGGCGTGCCCGAGTCGAGCGACTACTTCGGCGACCGGCTGACCACGGGCGACATGGACGGCGACGGCTACACGGACATCGTCGTCGGCGTGCACGGCGAGCGGATCGGCTCCACCGACTCCTTCGGCGCCCTCACGGTGCTGTGGGGCGGCGCGGACGGCGTGAAGTCCGGCACCGACATCTCCTCGCCGCTGCCGGAGTTCCGCAACGAGCTCGGCTGGCAGATCGCGGCCGGCGACTTCGACGGAGACGGTCACACCGACCTGGCCGCCGCCAACAACTCCACGCCGGCCCTGAACATCTTCCGGGGCCCCATCTCCCGTACGGGCAAGGCGGCTTCGCTCATCGGCGTCGACACCGTCGAGCAGACCACCATCTACCCGGACGCGCTGGTCGCGGGCGAGGTCAACGGCGACGGGAAGACCGACCTCCTCGTCATGGGCCTGGAGGAGACCAGCGGCGGCGACTCCCGCACCCGCAGCGCCCTCTACCTCGGCTCGGCCACCGGCCCGAAGTACAGCAAGAAGCTCGCGGGCGGCTACACGGCCACCATCGCCGACGTCGACAAGGACGGCTTCGGCGACGTCGTCACCGGCAACTTCATGGAGAAGTCCACGAACGAGCCGAACGGCGGCCTCGGCGGCGCGATCACGGTGACGTACGGCGCGGCGGGCGGCCTCAGCACCCGCACCCCTGTCCGCATCACCCAGGACACCACCGGCATCTCCGGCACCGGCGAGAAGGGGGACGGCTTCGGCTGGAGCCTGTCGTCGGGCGACACCAACGGCGACGGGTACGGCGACGTCGTGGTCGGCGCCAACAGCGAGAGCCTCGGCTCGGTGAAGCACGCGGGCCAGGTCACCGTCCTGCGCGGCTCCGCCACCGGTCTGACCGGCACGAACTCCAAGTCGTACTCCCAGGACACCGCGAACGTCCCCGGCACCGCCGAGTCCGAGGACTACTTCGGCGACGCCGTCTTCCTCACGGACGCCAACGCCGACGGCCGCGCCGAGCTCGTGGTCGGCGCCATGGGCGAGAACACCTCCGACGGCTCCGTGTGGCTCTTCAAGTCCACCGGCTCCGGCACCACCGCCACCGGCTCCAAGTCCTTCAGCGGCACGACGCTGGGCGGCCCGTCGGGCGACGCGTACTTCGGCAACGTGCTCGCGGGCTGACGTACCCACACCCAGGGGCACCCCGCGGCCGGACGGCCGGGGGGGGGTGCCCCTCTCCGCGTCCGCGGCCTCCCGGGCAGTTTCCTCGAAGATTCCCTCGAAGATTCCATCGAACTCACGTACAACCCTGTGTGCCCCACACGTGTCTCCTGATCGCAACCGCCGCACAAAGCCCAGGCCAACTCCGGGCAAACACGGGCGGTTCGCCCCCATCAACTGCGGATGCCCGCCAGGCATCCCCGCATGCCGCAGGAGAACCCCGCATGCACAAGCGTCACCAGCACCACCTGCGACTCGCCCTCGCGACGGCCACCGCGGCCGCGCTGACGGGCGGTCTCCTCACCTTCGCCGCCACGACGGCCACAGCCGCGGACTCCGCGACGGTCCCGCAGGCCGACTTCAACGGCGACGGCAAAGGCGACGTGGCCTTCTCGGCCTCCGGCGCCTATGTGAACGGCCATAAGGCCGCCGGCCAGGTCGTCGCGCTCTACGGCACCTCCACCGGCGTGTCGTCCGCGAAGCGCTCGACGATCAGCCAGAACACCTCCGGGGTGCCCGGCACCGCCGAGGCCGGAGACGGCTTCGGCGCGGAGACGGCGTACGCCGACTTCAACGGCGACGGCTACGACGACCTCGCCGTGGCCACGCCGTGGGAGAAGGTCGGCGACGACACCAACGGCGGCGCCCTCGCGATCCTGTGGGGCTCGGCGAGCGGCCTGACCGGCAAGTCCTCCGACGTCCCCGACCCGTCCGTCTCGGGCCACGACTACTGGGGCAAGAACCTCGCAGCCGGTGACTTCGACGGCGACGGCAAGGCCGACCTGGCCGTCGGCAGCTCCACCAACACGATCTACGTCTACAAGGGCGGCTTCACCACGTCCGGCACGCCCGGCGGCCGTTACACGATCAAGCCCCCGATCCAGTCCGGCGGCGACGCGCGCGGCCCGCTGAACCTCACCGCGGGCGACGTCAACGGCGACCACCGCACCGACCTCGTGGTCGACGGCTTCGAGACCCAGACCGACTACGGCTGGAACAAGAACTACTGGGTGCCCGGCACGGCGAGCGGCCTGAGCGTCGCGTCCGCGCAGACCCTCAAGCCCGGCGTGATCACCGCGATCGGCGACGTCAACGGCGACGGCTTCGGCGACATCGTCAGCGGCGCGTACTGGGACACCACCACGAGCGACGGCACGACCGTCCCCGACTCCGCCACCGGCGGCAAGGTGTGGGTCACCTACGGCTCGGCCGGCGGCCCCGGCTCGGCGACCGGCATCACCCAGAACACCGGTTCGGTCCCCGGCACCTCGGAGAAGACCGACTACTTCGGCTACGAGCTGGACCTCGGCGACATCAACGGCGACGGCTACCAGGACCTCGTGGTCGGCGTCGCCGGCGAGACCATCGACGGCGTCACGGACGCCGGCATGGTCACCGTCCTGTACGGCTCCGCGAGCGGCATCAAGACCTCCTCCGGCGCCCAGGCCTTCGCCCAGAGCACGGCGGGCGTCCCCGGCGACGACGAGAAGAACGACGCCCTCGGCGCGGACGTCAAGCTCGACGACGTCACCGGCGACGGCAAGGCCGACCTCCTCGCGGGCTCCTACGAGAACGACGGCAACGGCGCGGTCCTCTACCTGCCCTCCAACGGCACGAAGATCACCACCACCGGCTCCCGCACCGTCTCCCCGAGCACCTCAGGCGTCTCCACAACGGGCACCCCGTCATTCGGCGTGAACTTCGCCGACTGACCGCCTTTGACGTATGAACTCCGGAGCCCGGCACGGTGGTGGCCGCCACCGTGCCGGGCTTCGGACCTCCCACATGGTCTGTACGAGTACGTCTGGTGCGAACTCCCCGTGGACCCGTAAGGGGCTCCTCGCGGCTCCCCTAGGTGATGTCACAGGTCGGCAGCAAAGCCGCCCCGGCGGCCCCCGGTCCCGCACGTCACTCTCCGGGACCAGGTACGTTCGATAACGTGGCTGGATTCAGGATCGGACGTGGCAACCGGGACAACCGGACCCCGCAGGCGCGACCGCAACAAAACCCGCGGCAGCAGCCGCAGCCGTACGGGCAGCAGCCCCCGCAGGGATACCCGTCCCCGCAGGGCCAGCCGTACGGCTACCCGCCTGCGCCGCAACAGCAGCAGCAGTACGGCGGCGGACAGCAGCCCTACGGCGGTCAGCAGCAGTGGCCGCAGCCGGGCGGCGGGCAGGGCGAGCCGGAGTACTTCGGTGACGGGCACCCCCAGCAGGGCCCGGACCCGTACGCGGCCAACCAGCCCGGTCACACACAGGCGTTCTCCATCGGCGAGGACCCCTACAGCCAGGGCGAGACCTATCGCGCCGGCCAGGCCGCGGCGCCGCCGGTCGGCCCGCGCCTGCACTGGAAGGACCTGCTGAAGGGCGTCATCACCCGCCCCAACCAGACCTTCCTCCAGATGCGCGACTACACGATGTGGGGCCCGGCCCTGATCGTGACGTTCACCTACGGCCTGCTCGCGGTCTTCGGCTTCGACGGCGCCCGTGAGGACGCGATCAACGCGACGCTGTCCAACGCGGTGCCGATCGTGCTGACGACCGCGGTCGCGTTCGTCATCAGTACGTTCATCCTGGGCGTGGTCACCCACACCCTGGCCCGCCAGCTCGGCGGCGACGGCGCGTGGCAGCCCACGGTCGGCCTCTCCATGCTGATCATGTCCATCACGGACGCGCCCCGCCTCCTGGTCGCGATGTTCGCGGGTGGCAACGCCTCGTTCGTACAGGTCCTCGGCTGGGCGACCTGGGTGGCCGCGGGCGCCCTGCTGACCATGATGGTCAGCCGCTCCCACGACCTGCCGTGGCCCAAGGCCCTGGCCGCCTCGGCGATCCAGCTGATCGCGATCCTGTCGATCGTGAAGCTGGGCACGTTCTAGGACTGCCGCCGCCCCACAGAACGAAGACCCCCGGTCCGGATGGGCCGGGGGTCCTCTGCACGCGGGTCAGGGTGTTCAACGCATCAAGGTGTGCAGACCGAGGCCCAGGAAGAAGACTCCCGCGATTCCGAACTGGATCCGCATGGTCGTGAGGTTCTTCCACGGCGTCCCGTACCGGGTGCGCCGGGTGAACGCCACGTCCGCCCGGTCCCACACCCACATGTCGACACCGCGGCAGCCGCAGGCCACCACCATGAAGGTGCCGCCCATGGCCAGGGCCACCACCCCGTGAAAGACCAACGCCGGCCCCCTCCCGCCCCCGGCTCAGTCGCCGTGGAAGACAAGGTATCGGTGGGCTCTGCGCTCGATCCGAGCCGTCAGGGCAAGGATTTCCTGCGCCGCCTCGGCCTCGCGCACAGCGCCCCGACGGCGGGATGGACGCATGTGGCTTTGATCGCACCCCCGTACGCCTGAACGTGGACGCTGATTCCCATGGGCGCACGTCAGCGCTCGCGAGGCGGACCACCGAGGCATTCAAGGACCGCCCGGTCCGACCGGAGAACCCCCGGGTCGGTGACCCAGGGGTTCCCCGTTGTCCGGAGCGTGGGTGCCTGTCCGCTACGCGGCGCCGCTGATCCCGGGAGCGACGAAGCGCCGGTGCAGCGGGCTGAAGCCGGTGTCGGGTGTGCCGGTGATGCCGGCCTTCTGGATCGCGGGTGCGAGCCGTTCGGTGAAGAAGGTCTCGAACGCCTGCTGGGATTCCCACACATCGGTCACGTGGAACCCCTGAGCGTCGAACCAGGCCACGTGCACCTGGCCACCGGCCGCCGGGACCTCCTCCCAGTCGACCGCGTCCCGCACTGTGTCGTACTGCTCCGGCGTGACTCCCGCCCAGTGCATCGACATCACGACAGCCATGTCCAGCCCGCCTTACTACTCGTCGAGGTGTACGCGCTTCTCCGACCAGCCAACATCCATCCGCTGCCGCACACACTTCCGCGACGGCCAATGGTGTCCCCACGCCGGACAGGCATGGGGATCGTGCCATCGCACGAGCCCTGCCCGGCAGAGCGCGCGGAGGCGTACCGGCGCCTGCGGCAAGCAGCGGGCGCCGCACCGCGTGAGCCCGTACCGCATCGTCTCGTTCAGCGACCTTCACCGTCGTTCAAGCGGGTCTGTCAATAACGGGCGCCCCTGCCTCCACGGATGCCGTGGTACGGCGCTAAAGTTTCGCCGCTGCCGTACGGACCACGAACACGATGCCGTCCGTTCGCCTCGGGGGAGGGGCAACGCAGCCATCCATTCACCTGTGGGGGCACATTGAACACCTCTGCGCGTCGCAAATTCGCGGCGCTCACGACCGTCGCCGCACTCGCGGCCGGTCTCGTCGCCGGGCTCCCGGGCCAGGCGACCGCCGACACCGCCGGCTGGCCGGCCACGGACGGCAGGCTGCTGTACAACGACGGCGGCGGCTCGCTGCACTACATCAACCCCGACGGGACCTGGAGCGCCCAGTTCTACGAGACCGCGAATCAGGCCGCCTGGTCCGCCGACGGCAGCCAGATCGCCTACGTGGGCTCCACCGACGGCCGTCTCCGCACGAAGACGTACGCCCAGGAGTCGATATCGGGCAACGACATCGTCATGCCGGCAGGCAGTGGCTGGCATCCGACCCACCCGACGTTCTGGTACGGCGGAGGCGACATCGTCTTCACCGCCGGAGGCCGACTGCGGGTGGCCGTAGCGAACAGCGCCCTCGCTCCCAAGACACTGTTCGGCACCGACGTCGACGGCTGCGACTCCAAGGCCAGCGGCGCCGTCAACGGCAAACTGGCCTTCGTGCGCACCGGCACGAGCTGCTCCACCACCGGTACTCCGGCCGTCTGGGTCTACAACGGCCCCACCAAGGCGTTCACCAAGGTGGCCGCCAACGCGGACGACCCGAGCATGTCCCCGGACGGGCAGTCGCTGGCCTTCACCCGGACGGTCGCCGGACACAAACAGCTCTTCACGGTCAAGGTCGACGGCACCGGGCTGACCCAGGTCACCACGGACCCCGCCGACCACAACCGTCCCGCCTGGTCGCCCAAGGGCGACCGGATCGCGTACGACACCTACTTCACCGGCGGCCCGGACACCGGCCCCAGCGGTTCGCAGCTATGGATCCACGACCTCGCCGCGGGCACGGAGACACGTGTGCCCATGGCCGGCGGGACCGACGTGGCCTGGCAGCCGCTCCGGAAGAACGCGATCTCCCGGGTCTACGGCTCCGACATCTACGACGGCAACATCGCCGCGTCCAAGTGGACGTGGAACACCCTCGGCAGGAGTGTGCCGGGCCTGATGAACGCGAGCTCGGCCGTCCTGATCAGCAAGTCGGACTCCGCGTACGCCACCACCGCGACCTCGCTGGCCGGCAAGAAGCACGGACCGGTGCTGATGACCTCCGGCACGGGCCTGGACTCCTCCGTCCAGACCGAGCTGAAGCGCATGCTGCCCAAGGGCAGGACCGTCTACCTGGTCGGCGGCACCAGCATCCTCAGCAGCTCGGTGGCATCCAAGGTGACCTCGCTCGGGTACGTCGCCAAGCGGCTGTCCGACGTCTCGCGCTACTCCACCTCGGTGGCCGTGGCCAAGACGATCACCAGCGCCCCGAAGTACGTGTTCCTGGCGACCGGCACGGACTACCACAACGCCCTCGCGGCCAGTTCCGCCGCCGGCGCCATGGGCACCTCGGGCACCTCGGTCGTACTGCTGACCGAGGGCTCGACCATGACCACGTCCGTGTACGGCTACCTGAACAAGTACAGCCCGAGCACGACGAAGATCATCACGGTGGGGGTCGACGCCGAGTCGGCGCTGACGAAGGCATACAACGCCGGCAAGCTGCCCCACTGGCCCAGCACGTACAGCTACTACCGCTTCGGCGGCAGCCCGGCGCCGGTCGCCGCGAGCCTCGCCGAGTTCTGGTGGTCGTCGCCGTCGGACGCCGCGGTGGCCTCCGTGGGCAGTTGGCGCGGCGGCGTCTCCGCATCCTCGGCGATGAGCACCGCCGGTCCGCTGCTGTGGACCGACGTCACCTCGCTGACGTACGACACCAAGTGGTACATGATGCGCACGTCGGCGAGCCTGAACCACGTGGCCGTGTTCGGCGGCAGCGGCTCCGTCGACGCGAAGGTGGTCCCGTTGATCGGCAGGGCCATCGGTGTGGACAGCACCTACACGTACACCCCGTACTACAAGGGTGACATCCCGCAGAGCCCGGCCTCCCAGCCGTTGTCCGCGAGCACCGCGAGCACCGGCAAGCCCGTTTCGAGCCCGGATCTGGCCCCGCTCAAGGTGACGGTCTCGAAGTGACCCCGTGTCCGGGCCGCCTTCCTCCCAGAGGGCGGCCCGGAGCACCGGCGGCATCTCGCGAGCGGCAGCGTGCGCCCCGAGCAACGGCTCCAGAGCCGGGCACCGGACGAGAAGAAGCCCTCGGTGATCAGCCGAGGGCCCCTACGTCGCCAGTTCTGCCGATCCCGCTACCCGCAGGTCAGACCGCTTCCTTGTTCTCCTTGGACGCCTCGCCCAGCCTATGTACCGGAGGCAACACACTCCACGGGAAGTTGATCCAGTCGTCGGTGCGCTTCCACACGTACTCGCACTTCACGAGCGACTGGGACTTCTCGTAGATCACGGCGCTGCGGACCTCGGCGACCTCGCCGACGCAGAAGTCGTGGACGAGCTTCAGCGTCTTGCCGGTGTCGGCCACGTCGTCCGTGATCAGCACCTTCTTGTCGGAGAAGTCGATGGCGTTGGGGACCGGGGCGAGCATGACCGGCATTTCGAGAGTGGTCCCCACGCCCGTGTAGAACTCGACGTTCACGAGGTGGATGTTCTTGCAGTCGAGGGCGTAGGCGAGCCCGCCCGCGACGAAGACGCCACCCCGGGCGATGCTGAGGACGATGTCGGGCTCGTACCCGTCGTCGGCGATGGTCTGCGCCAGCTCACGGATCGCGCCGCCGAAGCGCTCGTAGGTCAGGTTCTCGCGCACAGGCAGGTCACTCATGTCGCTCCCGCTCACACCTGGGTCCGATGGAAGTTGAGGAAGGACCGGGAGGCGGTCGGCCCGCGCTGGCCCTGGTAACGGGAGCCGTACCGGTCACTGCCGTACGGGAACTCGGCCGGCGAGCTGAGCCGGAACATGCACAGCTGCCCGATCTTCATGCCCGGCCAGAGCTTGATCGGGAGCGTCGCGAGGTTGGAGAGCTCCAGCGTGACGTGCCCGGAGAAGCCGGGGTCGATGAACCCGGCGGTGGAGTGGGTGACGAGGCCGAGCCGCCCGAGCGAGCTCTTGCCCTCAAGGCGCGACGCCAGGTCGTCGGGCAGGCTGATGACCTCGTACGTGCTCGCGAGCACGAACTCCCCGGGGTGGAGGATGAACGGCTCGTCCCCCTCGGGTTCGACGAGCCGCGTCAGGTCGGCCTGCTCGACGGAGGGGTCGATGTGGGGGTAGCGGTGATTCTCGAACACCCGGAAGTAGCGGTCGAGCCGCACGTCGATGCTTGAGGGTTGCACCATGGATGCGTCGTACGGATCGATACGGACCCGCCCGGCGTCGATCTCGGCCCGGATGTCCTTGTCTGAGAGAAGCACGCCCTGAGGATACGCAAGGCGCGCGGAGCCACCACAATCGTGACGACTCCACGCGCCGGGTCCTACGCCGTTACCGCTTCACTCGCTGCTTCGACTCACCGCTTCGCTTGCTGCTTCTCCAGGGCCACGGGCACCGCACTGCGGAGCCGGGCACAGCGTGGGCACCGGACGAGCCGTCCGGGACCGAGCCGCTCGGCCTGCTGCATCGGGAACGAAGCGGTGCTGAACACGTGCCCTTCGGCACAACGGACGACGGTGTGCTCCATCAAGTCCACAGAGTCCCTTCCCCAAGAGCCTTCGTCTCACTGGCGTGAGTGACGACGAAAGCCACATTACGGGACGAAAGGAACGGCCCTCCAGGCGGCACTCCGACCAACCACGGACCCTCTTCGCCGCCTCCACCGTACGCCCCAACTCCCGGCCCCCGCAGCCCCGTCCACCCCCTCGCATGCACACAGGCCCCACGGCTTCAGCGCCGGGGGCCTGCCATGAGGTAGAGTGACTGAGCGTTTACGACACCGGTTCAACCGGCGTCTTACGCGGGTGTAGTTTAGTGGTAGAACATCAGCTTCCCAAGCTGAGAGTGCGAGTTCGATTCTCGTCACCCGCTCTTTTTTGAAGCCCCGGGTCAGCGACCTGGGGCTTGTTCGTTGGGGAGCCGTTGCTGCGTTTTGCGGGCGCTTCTGCGCCCCGAGATCGGGCACGTAGAGGGCACGCGCGCCTTGCGGGGGCGGTGCACAAGCCTCGTGCGGGAGGGGGCGCTTGGCCGCCGAGGGCCCTGCGTCAGAGCGGAAGGTCGTCGGGGAGTACCCGAAACGCCTTGTAGCGACCCAATGGGCGTACGGCCCGGAAGTCCCGTCGGTCGAGGGTGAGAATCGCGTCCGTGTCGTAGTCGGCGGCAAGCGCCACGTTCACCGCGTCGGCGAGGTCGAGGTCCAGCGCGTGGTAGCGGACACGGACGGACTGGGCGGCGCCCAGGTGGTCCTCCGTGATCTCCGGCAGGACGACACGCCCCCGGCTCATCCAGCGCCGCAGGTCGTCGACCGCGCTGAGGGCTGCCTCCCTGCCTAGCTCACGCGTCGCCACGTGATCCAGTTCGGCCAGCAGGAGCGGGGACATGACCAGTAGGCCGGCCGCCATGATCGCCTCGTTCGCCGCCCCGTGTTCCGGATGAGACGAGTCCAGGGCTGCCAGAAGGCCGGACGTATCGGCGATGACAACGATCACGCGGCGGATCCGGAACCCGAGCCGGTCTCACGCCGGACGGCCTCGGCGACCGTGTCGCGGACCTCCGACTTGGACGGCGTGCGCCCCGGCCCCTCGAAGGTGCGCGAGAACAGCGGCTCGTCCCAGACCCGGTTCGCCATGGCCGCAAGATGGATGCCCTGGCGGATGATCTCGGCCTCGCTTATACCTCGGCGCTTGGCAGCCTCCTTGATGATGGCCAGGTCCTCGGGGTCGGCGTAGACGTTCGTGCGCTTCATGGACATGTACCAACGATAGTCCATGTACCGGATTGATGTATCCGCGCGCTTCTGCCCACGAGTACGAGGTGTACGGCACGATCTCCTACGGTCGCCCCGTCAGTCGCCGCCGGTTGTGCCGTAGGTGTGGACGGCTCAGTTCTGTCCGTCGTCGTGCGGCAGGTGAGATCGGGTTATTGCACGTCCACGAAGTCGCCGGTCGCCTTGGCGGGCGGGGTGGTGGAGGTGCCTGCGAAGTTCCAGCGCCAGTAGCCGTCCTCGGCCGCGGCAACTGTGGTCGTCAGGCTGCCGGTGCTGGAGGTGTAGCCGGTCTTGACCGTCGTGTAGGTGGTGGTGCCGGCCTTGCGGAACTGGAGCTTGACCGGCTGGTTGGTGTAGCCCCGGTAATCGAGATTGTCCCAGTCGGCCCGGGTGAGCTTGCCGGTGACGGTGAGGGTCTTGCCCTTGGCTATCGGCTCCGGGCTTGCGTTCACAGTGAGTTCGGCGCTCCGCTGCAGGCGGGTCGTGGTGTAGCTCGCCGTGTGGGTCCAGGTGTCGTCATTGGCCACGCCCTGCACGCTGACCTTCCAGGTGCCGGCGTGGGCGTTGGTGAGCGCGGTGCCACCGTACTTCCAGTCCGGTTCGAGGGAGATCGTCTGGGAGCAGGTGGAGGTGGTGGCGCTGGAGGCGACGCAGTCCGCATGGGAGTAGTACTCGTTCGACAGGATGCGGTCGTCGTACGTCTCGTAGGGGTTCGCGCCATCCGGTCCACGCCACAGGACGAAGTCCGCGTCCTGGATGCCCGACGGGTGGGTGAAGGTTGCTGAGACCGTGACCGTCTTGGCGTCGAGACCGACCACGATGTCCTTGCCACCGTCGAAGGAGACGTTGCTGATCTGGACGTCGGTCTGGGTCTCGCCCGCGTAGGCACCGGCGGCAGTGAAGCCGGCCATCGCGGTGACGGCACCGAGCAGAGCGAAGGCAGCGCGCTTGCGCATGTATCTCCTTGCCAGAGGGAAGATCGGGAACCCGCCGAGCGGGAGCGGCGGGGCAGTCGAGGCCGGTCAGGGACCGGTGACCGACTTGATCGTGTACGGGAAGCTCTCCTGCTGCCAGATCACCGTGAACCGCGAGGTCGGGCGGGTGTCGACCTGGGGGACCTTGCCGTCCGACGTGAGTGTCTTCGTGGTGCCGAAAGTGCCGCCGCGGCTGATCAGGCGGGCGCCGGCCTTGGTGCAGCTGTACGGGGGCGTCGACTTGGGGACGACCGTGTGGAAGACGAGCATGCCGTCGCCGTCGTCGTCGAGGGCCAGGTCCGGCCGGTCGCCGAGCCCGAGGCCGGTGACGGTGCCCCTGGTGCCGGCCGCGGACAGCCGGCGGCCGACCAGCTCCAGCTTGCCGTTGGTGTAGCGGGTCCACACGATCATCGAGTCGCCGTCGAGGTCGGTGGCGAGGGCGTGGTGAAAGCCCACGTTGTCCGTGGACGCCGAGATGCGCAGCGGCGACGACAGCGTGCCGGTGCGGCTCCAGCGCGAGGCCCAGACCTGCGAGCGGTCACCGCCGCCGGAGTGGTAGCTGACGACCGCGTCGCCGTCCCGGTCCACGCCGATCCGCACCATGCCGAAACCGCCGTACGCCGCGATCGGTGTGGTGAGCACCTTCGTCGAGGAGACCGACGTCGACGTGATCCGCTTGGCCACGACTTCCGAGCCGCGCACCCAGGCGACGACGAACTGGCCGCCTCGGTCGACGCCGATGGCCGGCTTCTCGGCGGAGCCGTTGCCGAGGGTGATGGCCGCGCCGAGCGTGCCGTCGAGCTTGAGGCGGCGGGCGACCGCGTACCAGCTGCCGTCGCGGATCTCCGTCCAGACCGCCATCGCGGTGCCGCCCGGGGTCACGGCGATCGCCGGGGTGGTCGCCGGCGCCGACGTCGACAGCTTCTGGAGCGGTCCGACGAGGCTGCCGGAGGCCGAGACCCGGCGGCCCACTACCTGGCTGTCCTGCTGCCAGACCACCGCCGAGTCGCCGGTGTCGTCGGAGGCGGCCTCCGGCCAGGACGGCGCGGCACCGTCGGGCGACAGGGTGCGGATCGCCGTCACCGTACCGCTCGCGGTCTTCACTCTGGTCTGGATCCGGTAGTAGCAGCCCGGCGTCGACAGGTCGCAGGCGTTCCAGGCCAGCAGGGCGTCGCCCTGCCGGTCGACCGACACCGTGGGGGAATCGTCAGGGGCCCAGCCGGAGGCCGACACGCTCCACGTCGACGTCCACGCGGCCTCGGCGTTCATGGCCACCGTCGCGGTCACCGCGATCCCGGCCGCCGCGGCGACCGAAACCCCGGCAAGAACACGGCGCTTCACCGAACGCCGATGACGTGCTGCACGCTGAGCCACTCTCATCCCCCGCTTCATTCCCGCGACTTGGGCACAGCCGTCACACAGGCAGCCCGTCGTACCCAGCGCACCTGCGGACTCAAACGTCACATGCGGCACGGACGCGCCGGCCGAGGCCACCTGTCATCACTTGCCGTCCGCCACCGCCCTGAGGGGCCTCATCCGCACCGCCCTGAGGGGCCTCACCCGCGCTCGCTTCGCCGGCGCGACGCGGTGCAGCCGCCGACGGTACGAGAGCGCCCGACGGCACCGAGCCGGCCAGGCGGTGAGTTGCCCTCACGTTGCCGCTGCCGCCGCCGCGGTTCCCGTGGACTTCCTCGGAATTGTCCGTGATCGGTAACAGACGGATCCTGCGGGCGCCGTTGCTCGTCCTGCCAGGTGGTCGGGAGATGACCGAGGGGTCGGCGAAGAACTGCGGGAAGCGGGGCGGACATGGCGCGGCACGGTGGCGGGCGGGGCTGGTACGGCAAGGTGTTCGGGGCGGCGCTCGGGGTGACGTTGCTGACCGTGGGTGCCTCGGTGTGGACCGCGCAGGCCGATGGCGTGGGCCGCTCGACGCCTCGCGCGGTCGCGCCGCCCGCGGCGGGCGCCGCGGGCGGCGGCGTCAAGGCGGTGGCGGTGACCATCGCGCACGCCTCGGACAAGGGCCCGCGCGGCGTCAACATCACCATCGACGACGGCCCGGACCCCGTGTGGACCCCTCAAGTGCTCGACGTGCTGCGGGAGTACGGGGTGAAGGCCACGTTCTGCATGGTGGGGACGCAGGCGCAGGCCCACCCGGACCTCGTGAAGAAGGTGGTCGCGGCCGGGCACCGGCTGTGCGACCACTCGGTGTCGCACGACACCACCATGGACAAGAAGCCCCAGGCCTACCAGTCGCAGCAGATACTCGACGCCGAACGCATGATCACCAAGGCGTCCGGGGGCGTACGGCCGATGTACTACCGCGCGCCCGGCGGAGCCTTCACCCCCTACAGTCGCAAGCTCGCCGCCTCCCGGGGCATGCGCCCGCTGGGCTGGAACGTCGACACCAAGGACTTCGAGCGGCCGGGCACGGACACCATCGTCGCCACCGTCCAGCGGGAGTTGTCCAACGGTCCGACGCTCCTCTTCCACGACGCGGGCGGCGACCGCTCCCAGACCGTCGAGGCGCTGCGCCGGATCCTCCCCTGGCTCAAGCAGCAGGGCTGTTCCTTCGGCTTCCCGGTGCGCTGAACCCCGGCCCGCCGAACCCAGGCCCGCTCCGAAACCCCAGGTCAGCGATCTGGGGTTTTCTGCGCGGCAACCCTATGCGTGCCCTGTGACCACAAGGAGTCGGATCCGGTCCCTCCAGTGCCTGGATTCGCCCTTCCTCTGGTGCACGGTACGCAAGGAGAACACCCCCCGTGAAAGACCCAGACCCCACGAACGGCGGGCGCCGCGGGCGTCACCGTCGCCGCTGGACCGCCACAGGTCTGCTGTTCGGCATACCCGCCGCCGTCGTCGTGCCGTATCTCCTGTTCACACAGGAGGAATCACAGGCCGCGCCGGTCGACAGCGCGGCCTATTACCAGCTGGTCTCCGTCCGCAGCGGCAAGGTGATGGACGTCAACGGCTTCTCCACGGCTGACGGCACCCGTATCCAGCAGTGGACCGACCAGCACACCGCCAACCAGCAGTGGAAGCTGAGGCCGACCGGTGGCGGCTACTACGAGCTGGTGAACCGCAACAGCGGCAAAGCGCTGGGCATAGCGGGCAGTTCGACCGCCCGGGCGGCCGCCGCCGAGCAGCAGACCGACAGCTCCTCCGCCTCCCAGGAGTGGCGGATCGACGAGGTGAGCGGCTCCGACGCCGTCACCTTCACCTCCCGCCGGAGCGGCCAGGTCCTGGACGTCGCCGCAGGCTCCACGGCCGACGGCGCGGCGATCACCCAGTATCCCGACAAGGGCAGCACCAACCAGCAGTGGAAGCTGGTGAAGGTGGGTGAGACCGGGGCGGGCGGGTCCGGCAACACGCAGACCCCGACCGCGGCCGGACCGTATGTGTGGAAGAACGCCCAGGTGGTGGGCGGCGGTTACGTCACCGGGCTGGTGTTCAACCCCCGGGAGAAGGGTCTGCTGTACGCCCGTACCGACATGGGGGGCGCCTACCGCTGGGACGCCGGGGCCGAGCAGTGGATCCCGCTGACCGACTGGGTCGGCGAGAAGGACTGGAACCTGCTGGGCATCGACTCGGTGGCCACCGACCCCGTCGACCCCGACCGGCTCTACCTCGGGGCGGGCACCTACACCAACGAGTGGGCCGGCAACGGCGCGCTCCTGCGCTCCACCGACCGGGGCCGCACCTTCAAGCGCACCGAGCTGCCCTTCAAGCTGGGCGGCAACGAGCCCGGCCGCGGCGCGGGCGAACGTCTGGTGATCGACCCCGCCGACCACGGCACCCTGCTGCTGGGCACCCGCAAGAACGGCCTGTGGCGCAGCACCGATTACGGCGTGACATGGAGCCAGGTCTCCTCGTTTCCCGTCAAGGACGGTGCGAGCAGCGGCGGGGGCATCTCCTTCGTGACGTACGGCCCGGCCGGCAGCAGGACGGTCTACGTCGGCGTCGCGGACAAGTCGGCTTCCCTGTACCGCTCCACCGACGGCGGCAGCACCTGGCAGGCCGTCTCCGGGCAGCCCACCGGCCAGATGCCGCAGCACGGCGTGGTCTCCGGTGACGGCTCGCTGTACCTGACGTACACCAACACCCTCGGCCCCAACGACGTGACGGCGGGCTCGGTGTGGAAGTACACGCCGGCCGGCGGGGCGTGGAAGAACGTCTCCCCGTCCCAGGGCAGCTACGGGTTCTCCGGTCTGGCCGTCGACCCGCGGAAGCCGTCCACGGTGATGGTCGCCACCCTCGACCGCTGGTGGCCCGAGGACGAGGTCTACCGGACCACCGACGGCGGCGGGACCTGGAAGCCACTGGCGTCGAAGTCGGTGCGCGATGACTCCGCCGCTCCTTATGTCGGTATCGGCATCGGGCACTGGATGACCGCTCTGGCCGTCGACCCCTTCGACTCCGGGCATGTGCTGTACGGCACCGGCAGCGGCATCTGGCGCAGCAAGGACGTCACCGCCGCCGACAGCGGCGGCACCAGCCACTGGACCGTGGGGGCCCGAGGGCTGGAGGAGACCGCGCTGGCGGACGCGATCGCCCCGCCCGGCGGCGCCACCCTCATCACCTCCATGGGTGACCAGGGCGGTTTCCGGTACGACGGCCCCCTGACCAAGGTGCCCGCGGGGCGGCTGACGAACCCGACGATGTACCACAGCACCGATATCGACTTCGCCCAGTCCAACCCCTCGATGATGGTCCGCGTCGGCCGCGCCGGCGAGCAGGACGGCGCGTACTCCAGCGACGGAGGCCGTAGCTGGAACGGCTTCAAGGCGGAGCCGGTGGGCAGCGCCGACAGCGGCCATGTCGCGCTTGCGGCGGACGGCTCCACCATCGTCTGGGCCGAGGCCGGCCAGACCCCGTACCGCTCCACCGACAGGGGGGCGAGCTGGTCGAAGGTCAGCGGCCTGGGCACCGACGCCGTGGTCGTCGCCGACCGCTCCTCGGCCAAGACCTTCTACTCACTGTCCGGCGGCACGCTCTACGCCGGCACCGACGGCGGCGCGACCTTCACCGCCCGCGCCGGCAACCTGCCCGCCGGCCGGCTCGCGGCCGTCCCCGGCATCGCCGGGGACCTGTGGATCGCCGGCGGCGCCAAGGGGCTGCTGCACTCCACCGACGGCGGCCGCACCTTCACCACGCTCAACACGGTGCAGTCCGCCTCCGCCCTCGGCTTCGGCAAGGCCCAGCCGGGCACCGGGTACCAGGCCCTGTACCTGATCGGCACCGTCAAGAACGTCACCGGAGTCTTCCGCTCCACCGACAAGGGCGCCACCTGGCTCCGCGTCAACGACGACGCCCACCAGTGGGGCAACTTCGCCGCCGTCGGCCTCGTCACCGGGGACCCGGACGCCTTCGGCCGCGTCTACATCGGCACCAACGGGCGCGGTCTCCAGTACGGCGACCCGTCCTGACCCCAGCGCCCCATCGGGGCCGCAGGCACGCCGGCCTGCGGCCCCGTCCTCGTGGTGGCGAAGACATAGAGGCGCAGGACGGCGAAGCGGGCCGTGCCCGCGAGGGCGGAGGCGCTGAGGTAGACGATCTGCTCGGTCTGCATGCCGGGGGAGGCCTGCGTCAGATGCAGGACGAACACGGCAATGCTGGTCGCCAGGTATGCGGCGACGGCCGAGGCCGCGGACCGGCTGTGCTCCCGCCATCCGGCGCCGCGGCCCTTGCCGAACGTGTAGCGGGCGTGGAGTTCGGTGCACAGCAGGGTGGAGACGACGGTGACGATCGCGTTCGAGACCACCCAGGGCATGACCTTGGCCGAGAGCGGTACCGCGAAGCTGGAGAGGACTCCGACGCCGCCTCCCAGGATCACGAACCGTAGGAAGGAGGCGACGGGTCCAGGGCCGGCCGGAGTCGCCGTCGCGGGCTTCTGTGCGAGCGGCGACTTCATCAGAGTTCTCCTTTGCGGGTTGCGGGTTGCGGATTGCGGATTGCCGGTTGCTGGCTGCTGGTTGCCGGTTGCCGGTTGCGTGACAGAGGGCGGCTTTCGTCGGTTTCGGGTCAGAGGCTGCGGGCGGTGATGTCGCCGTGGGCGGTGGTCGCGCGGATGTTCAGGCCGGCCTCGGCGCCGTCGGTGTTCTTGAGCGCGTTGTGGATCCGGCCGTAGCCGGTGCCGGCGTCCAGGGAGGCGGAGACCCCGGGGGCGGCGCCGACCGAGATCTCGCCGGCCTCGGTGCGCAGTTCGACCGTGCCTCGTACGGCCTCGGCGATCCGGATGTCGCCCTTCTGCGTGCTGATCTCCGCGGCGCCGCCCAGCCGGCCGACCGAGACGTCGCCGGCCTGGAGGGTGAGACGCGCGCCGGCGGTCTCGTCGAGCTTGACCGTGGCCTGCGCGCCCTCGAAGACGACGTCGCCCAGCCGGCCCACGCCCCGCAGCTCGGCCAGGGCCGCCTTCGCCTCGACGTGCGAGCCGGCGGGCAGTTGGACGGTCACCTCGACGGAGCCGGAGGTGCCGAGAATCCGGTTGCCCGACGCGGGGGTCTCGATCCGCAGGACCCCGTCGTCGTAGGTGACCGTGATTCGTTCCGCCGCCTTCACGTCGCGGCTCTTGGAGGCGTCCGCGGGCCGGACCTCGACCGTGGTGTCGGCCCGGTCGGCGGCGATGAACCGGATGAGTCCGGCGGGGATGTCGAGGACGGCGGCGATCGGGGCGGAGGTGGCGAACTTCTGCATGGTGCGCTCCTTGAGTTCAGTGTTTCTGACTCCGGAAACGCTACGTTGCGTTCGCTAGATCGGCAACGATATCGTTGCACTCGAACATCATCACTGCAGGTGAGAGGTAATAAATCGTTGCAACAGATGTGCTTTTAACGCAACACTCCCCCTCATTGACGTTGCAATGAAGGAGAGTGAACGCTATACGGGAGACGCCGGGGCGCCCCCGACTACCAGCGCAGCGGAAGAGTGGCCAGGTAGTCGTCGAGCAACCCGGCGATGATCCGGTGGTCGTGGAAGGAGGGGTGCCAGTCGCACCCGAGGTAGTCCAGGCCGGGGCCGTCGTAGTACCAGTGGCGGACCCGGCTGTCGCCCCGGCGGTTGCGTGTCTGGACGATGCGCAGGGCGGTCTGGGCGAACGCGGGCGTGTTGGCGACGTAGGTGGCGCTGACCACGATGAACGTCCTGCTGCCGTACCGGGCACGCAGCTTGTCGATGAAGCCCTGATAGGCCGTCTCGTAGGCGGCGATCAGGTCGTCCTGCGTGGTCCAGGGCTCGCCCGCGTTGAGCGGGGTCGAGAAGTCGTTGATGCCCAGGCCGACCACGACGACCTGCGGCTGCCAGGTGTCGGGCTTGCGCCAGACGTCGCCGTCGACGTTCAGCAGCGCGCGGTCGTAGTAGGTGCGGAAGTCCGTACCGGGGCTGCTCCCGTTGTAGTTGCGGACCATGCCGCGGCCGGAGTAGGCGTTGATCTGGTAGTCGGCGTCGAGGCGCCGGGCGGTGAGGGCGCCGAAGGCCAGGTCGGCGTTGCTGTTGCGGTTGACTCCGCCGTTGCCCGAACAGTCGTGGACGGTGGAGGCGTTGCCGTAGCCCGCGGTGTAGGAGTCGCCGATGAACTCGATCTGCCTGCTCCGCGCCCGGGGCCCGGCCAGAACCGCACCCCCGGGCGCGGCGACGAACCCGCCGAACCGGCCCACGGCCCAGGGACTTTCCGTGCGCTTGACGAGCCGCACGCTGTGCTCGCTGTCGGAGAGGCCGTCGATCCAGGACGTGGTCCGGCCCGGAGTCACCAGTGTGGCCACGGTCGTTGCGTCGATCTGGACGTCGTAGTCGTTGTCGGAGTCGTCGAGGACGATGCCGACCCCGGTACCCCGGAACCGGCCCTCGAAGTAGATGCCGGGCCAGGTGTACTGCACAAACCCGCCACCGGCCTTCACGACTCGGCCCACCGTTCGGTAGCGGGCCCGGACACCGGACGCCTGCGCGGGGGGTGCGACGGCGGTGACGACGCCCGCGGCGGCGGCACTGACGAGCGTCCTACGGGACAACTGACGGGGCGTCTGCACAGGGTCACTCCTTTGACGGATGGACGTAACGCTGCCGAGGGCGTCGCGGACCGCCCCTTGGGCGCCCCGGCCGGGCAGGGCCTCCTCCCCACCTCATGGGAGCGCTCCCACAATCAGATGCCATCCAAAGTGGCCGTCACACGAGCCTCCGTCAACCCCTCGGACCGCTCTGGCCCGACTGGTCCTGCCCTACTGGTCCGGCCCGACTGGTCCGGCCCGACTGGTCCGGCCCGACCGATCCGGCCCGATCGGTCCGGCGCAACCGCTCTAGCCCGAACGCCCTGTGTTCGCACCGGATGCGGCGCGGCTGCCGTGCACGGCGTCGGCGCCGCATCAGCATGGCCGACAGCCCTGACGTACGGACAAGCGGAGGTCTCGTTGTCGCGCTGGAGGTGCACCGGGCTGGTGGTGTTGGCCGGCGTGGTCTGTCTGAGCGGCTGCAGCACGCTCGGGGAGCGGGAGGCGGCCGCGTCGCGGGCAGCCCTGCGTTTCGAGGAGAGCGTCCGGCGGGCCGACGCGCGCCTGCGCGGCGCTCGCCCCCGCAACCCGGCAGGAGGTGGAGCAGTCCGCCGGGTCCCCCTGCACCAAGGCCCTCCCCGAGGAACAACTGTCCTACGCGGGAGCGGTGCGAAAGGTCCATGTCTACGGGCGCCAGGCACAGGTCGTCCTCGGCACCGACACCCTGTTCCTGTCGGTCTTCCCGGCCGGGTGGAGGGTCACCGCGGCGGGCTGCGTGCCGCGCCCTGAGCAGCCGTATCAATGCAAGGTGAAAGGCGGGTGAGCGGGCGACCATGCGCACCCTGTTCACGCTGGTACTGCTGACGGTCGGGGTCGGTCTCGGCTACTTCACGGCAGTGGGGCTGATGCACCGGTGAGCCGCCCGGCACGGTTCGTGAAGGACAACAGCCTGACCCTCGCCTTCGGCATCGGCTTCCTGCTCAGCCTCGCCGGGCAGGCCGTGACCGGCCATGCCGACTTCAACAACCAGCTCGTCACCGACGGGCTGCAGCCGATCGGCTTCCTCCCGTATCTCGCGACCTCCGACTTCGCCGTGGACGTCACCGAGAACTGGCAGTCGGAGTACCTGCAGTTCTTCCTCTACGTCTTCGGCACCGTCTGGTTGGTCCAGCGCGGTTCACCCGAGTCCAAGGAACTCCACAAGATCGGCGTGGAGAGTGACCGGGAGCAGAAGGTCGGCGACCACGCGAGTCCTTCCTCACCGGCCTGGGCGGCCGACAAGGGATGGCGGCAGACGCTGTACTCGCGTTCCCTGGGCGTCGTCATGGCCGTCATCTTCCTGTGGTCGTGGCTGGCCCAGTCCATCAGCGGCACGGCCGCCTACAACGAGGAACACCTGCGCCAACTCCAGGCGCCCATCTCGTGGGTGCAGTACCTGGGCTCCGCCGACTTCTGGAACCGGACTCTGCAGAACTGGCAGTCCGAGCTCCTGGCCGTCGCCTCGATGGCCATCCTCTCGGTCTACCTGCGCCAACGCGGATCCCCCGAGTCCAAGCCCGTCGGTGCCGCCCACTCCTCCACCGGGGTCGAGGGTTGAAGCGTCGAGGCTGAAGCGTGAGGGCTGAAGCAAGGGGCGCGGGCTTCGGTCACCGGGTCGAGGCGGAACCGGGGTCCTGCCCACTACCGTCCGGCGGTGCCTTGGGTGGTCGGGACGGCCCTGGTGCCATCCGTCGACGGTTCGGCGCGGGCCGAGGGCGGGGTGGCCGACGGGGCGTACGTGCGCGTCGAGCGGGCGGTGCCGGCCGGGGCGCTGGGCACGGCGGTCCGGGGGGCGGGGGTGGAAGTGGGGCTGCTGGGCTCGGGGGATGCCGGCCCGGTGGGGCGCGGCGGCGTGGGACTGGTCGCGGGCGGCGGGGCCAGCGGGACTGTCGGGGTGCTGGGCCGCTCGGGACCCGCGAAGTGCAGCGGCAGGGCGATGAGGGCCGCGGCCGCCAGGGAGAGGGTGACGCCCGCGGCGGCTCGGCGCAGGCGGCGGCGGGAGGCGGTGCGGCGGATCGTCTCGTACCGGTCGGGCGGCGGGGCCAGGTAGTCGGAGGACGGCGGGCGCAGGATGACGGCGAGGGGGTCGTCGGGGTCGAAGTCCGGGCCGTCGTCAAAGCGTGTGGTCAAGGCTTCTCCTCAGGTGGGCGCGGAGCATTTCGCGGGCCGCGTGGAGGTCGGCCTTGACAGTTCCTTCCTTGCGCCCGGTCAGCACGGACACCTCCCGGATCGGCATGTCGGCGTAGTAGTGGAGGAGGATCGGCACGCGCAGCCGTTCCGGCAGGGACTGCACGAGGAGGCGTACGGACGGGTCCACGTCCTCGGTGTGGGGGCGGACCGCCACTTCCGTGCCGGCCCGGCGGACCGCCTTGCGCTCGCGCTCCATCTTGCGCCAGTGGTCCCGGACCAGGTTCGCCGCGGTCACGTAGAGAAAGCCGCGCGGCTCCTCCACGGACGTCCACCGGGCCCAGAGCCGGGTGAACGCCTCCGAGGCGATCTCGTGGGCCGTCCCGTCGTCGTCGACGAGCCGGCGGCACCAGCCGGCCAGGCGTGGATACAGGGCCTCGAACAGTTCGGACGCGGCCTGGTCGCGGGACCGTTTCAACGCTCTCCATGGTCGTGAGGACAATTGCGGGTGACGGTCGTTGGGGACGGTCGTGGGGGACCTGGTCGTGAGGGAGGATGCCCGGACGTCGGCGGGCGTTCCATCGGCCGGACGGCGCCGTGGGACCGACCCGGTGAGCCCTCGGACCCGTTGGCCCCTCCGGACCGGTCGAACCCTCGGTACCCGTTGACCCCTCCGAGCCCGTTCAGCCCTTGGAGTTCGTGGTGCTGGTGGCGTTCGTGGAGCTCAGCGTGGCGAAGACGATCACGTTGTCCAGGTAGCCGTCGCCGGTGCGGGCGCCGCCGCAGGTGATGAGCCGCAGCTCCGGGTGGTCCACGTCGCCGTAGACGTCGTCCGCCGGGAAGTGTGCCTTGGCGACCGTCCGTACGGTGGTGACCGCGAACTCCGCCGCCGTGCCGTTCTCCAGGCGCGCCACGATCCGGTCGCCCCGGCGCAGCCGGTCGAGGTGGCGGAAGACCCCGTCGCCGTAGGTGCCGACGGTGACATGGCCGAGGATCACCGACGGGCCGACCTGGCCCGGTGTCGGCGAGTGCCGGTACCAGCCCGCGCGGTCGTGCGCGGTCACCGGGGGCACCTGCACACTGCCGTCCGGCGCCAGCCCCAGCCGGATGACCGGGGTGTCGACCTCGATGGCCGGGATCCGCAGCCGGACCGGAGCCGAACGCCCCAGCGCCCGCACCGACTTCGAGGACGCACCCGAGGACGTGCGCGAAGGCGAGGGCGTGTTCCCCGGGTTTCCGGTCGCGGCCCGGGGAGTCCCGTGGCCGCCGCAGCCGACGAGCAGCGAGGCCATCGCCGCGGTCGTGAACGCGCGCCTGGAGAGCGGGGTCATGCCCCGGTCGCCCGCCGGCGACGAACGACGAAGAACGTCGCACCGCCTGCGGCGAGCACCGCCGCGGCACTGCCGCCGATCACCTGGCCCTCGGACCCGGAGGACGAGGACGACGTCGCCGTCACCCCGGTGTCGGGCGCGCCCGACGGTACGACGGAGACCTGGCCGTTGCCCGGGTCCCGGGTCGGCTCCGCACTCACGGACGAGGGGACGGGGGACGGCGCCCGGGTCGGCTCCGCGCTGCGAGAGGGGGCGGGGGTGGCCGAGGGGGCGGTGGTGGCGGTCGGGCGGGCCGTGGTGGGGGCCGGGCTCGGGGTCGCTCCGTGGGCGAACGCGGGCACGGTGCTCGCCAGTACGGCGGTGGCGGCGAGGGCCAGGGCACTGAGGACAGTACGGCGCATTGATCGCTCTCTTTCGTCTTCGGCGGTGACGGGTCGAGCGGAGAGACGACCGAGTGCGAGAGCGGGTTGTAAAGAGACGGCAAAGTCGCCGGGGCGGTCCGGGCGTCGGCCTGGACTTCGGCCTCGGCGTCGGCCGCTCACGGTCCTGCAGATTGTTCAGACTGATGAACATTAATCATGTGCACATCCATTGACGCGTTCACGGCAACACCTTTAGCGTCCCGGAGAAAGCGCTTTCCCCATGCCGATGACTCACTGAACCCTCACCGAGTCCTCGCTGAACATGATGTCCGACCGCACGGCCCGTTCATGCACTCGAACCAGCCACGTTGCCCCTCGATCAACATGGAGACGAACGATGCAACGACGAACGATGCACGTGAGACCAGTCGTCGCGGCCGTAGGCCTGCTCGCCGGCGGCCTCGTCGCACTGTCCGGCACCACGGCGCAGGCCGCGTCGACCCGTTACGAGGCCGAAAGTTCGCCCGCGGTCTGCACGGGCACCATCGACTCCGACTGGACCGGCTACTCCGGCACCGGCTTCTGCAACGGCACCAACTCGACCTCCGGCTATGCCCAGTTCACCGTGAACGCCGCGAGCGCGGGCACGGCGACGCTGAACGTCCGCTTCGCCAACGGGACGACCGCCGCGCGAGACGCGAACGTCGTGGTGAACGGCTCGACGGCCACGTCCGCCTCGTTCGAGGCCACCGGCGCCTGGTCGACATGGGTGACGAAGACGCTCACCGTGCCGGTCAACGCGGGCAGCAACACCATCCGGTTCAACCCGACCGGCTCCGCCGGCCTCGCCAACCTCGACTACCTCGACGTCGACGTGAGCGGCACCACCACACCGCCATCGAGCAGCGCGCTGTACGTGGCACCGGGCGGCACCGACAGCGCGGCCGGTACCCAGTCCGCCCCGACGACGCTCCCCTCGGCCATCTCCCGCATCACACCCGGCGGAACGATCTACCTGCGCGGCGGGACCTACGCCTACTCGTCGACGGTGACCGTCCCGGCGGGCAACAACGGCACCTCGGCCGCCCGTACGACCCTGTCCGCCTACCCGGGCGAGACCCCGGTGCTGAACTTCTCGGCGCAGACCGAGAGTTCGTCGAACCGCGGGCTCCAGCTGATGGCGTCGTACTGGCACGTCTACGGCCTGGTCGTCGAGCGCGCCGGTGACAACGGGATCTACGTCGGCGGCAGCAACAACGTCGTCGAGCGGACGGTGACCCGCTACAACCGCGACACGGGGCTGCAGCTCGGACGCATCGCCTCCACCACCCCCAGCAGCCAGTGGCCGTCCAACAACCTGATCGTGAGCGCGGAGTCGCACGACAACGCCGACTCCGACGGCGAGGACGCCGACGGCTTCGCCGCGAAGCTCACCACCGGCACGGGGAACGTCTTCCGTTACGACGTGTCGCACAACAACATCGACGACGGCTGGGACCTCTACACCAAGACCGACACGGGTGCCATCGGCCCGGTGACGATCGAGTACTCCCTCTCCTACAACAACGGCACGCTCAGCGACGGCACCGTGAACTCCAACGGCGACCGCAACGGCTACAAGCTCGGCGGCGACGACATCGCGGTCAACCACGTCGTCCAGCACAGCATCGCCTACAAGAACGGCCACCACGGGTTCACCTACAACAGCAACCCCGGCTCGATGACGATCTCGAACAACGCGAGCATCGACAACGCCGAGCGCAACTTCTCCTTCGACGCCGGTACTTCGGTGTTCCGGACCGACACCTCGTGCCGGTTCGCCGTCAGCGGGTCGAACGACAAGACCGTCGGCAACGCCGACAGCTCCAACCAGTTCTGGACGGGGACGAACGGCTCCCGCTGCTCGTCGTACTCCGGCGCCCTCGGCTGGTCCCACGCCTCGGACGGCCACCTCGTCGTGACCTTCGGCGGCTCACCGGTGACGCCGTAACCCGTAGGTGTCAGAGCTCGCTGCTCGTGGCCCGTCCGGTTCGTCCGGACGGGCCGGGGCCGTTGGTCGTCAGTGGTCTCAGTGGTCGGAGTAGCTGAAATCTCCCACGGTCCAGGCGCTGATGTCCTCGATCGCGACGCGGTACATCCCGCCCGTCTCGGGGATCCCGGTGGTGCCCTGGATGATCCGTGCGACGTGGAAGTGGAGATGCGTGGGCGGCCTGCTCTGGCGGGCGCGGCGCTCCGCCGGGTCCGCGGTGAAGATTCCGGAGAACTGGCCGAGGCGGTCCGAGTCCGTCAGGACTTCGGCGACACGCTGCCGCCATACGGCCTCGGGCGCCAGCCTTCCGGTGATCACGGCGCCACCGGCGACCACGGTCAGGGACATCTGATTGCTCTGCCCGATCTCCACCGTGGCGGCGACGGCAATGAGCAGTTCGTCGGGGTTCGACATGAGCACCGATTTTATCCGAGCCGCCGAGTACCGGCGGGCAGCGGCCGAGTCGCTGACCGCGACCGACGACCGAACCCCACCGGCACTCCGTGTTTCGTGCTTCGTGCTTCGAGCTTCGTGGCTACGCGGCGCCGCGCAACGACGAGTTGCCCTGGCCGGTGCCGGAACGCCCCCGGGAGGCGGACGAGGACCCGGTGGCGGAGCGGCGCCCCTGGGCGGCGGACCGGCCGCCTCGGCCACGGGCCGGGGAGGCGGTGCGCCTGGGGCGCTCCGCCGGTGCGGCGATGGTGACCGGCACACCGGAGGGGCGGCGGGCGCCCGTGATGCGAGTCAACTCAGCTTCACCGGAACGGACTTGGGCGACCTGCGGGGTGATGCCCGCGGTCGCCATCAGGCGGCTCATCTCGCGGCGCTGGTTGGGCAGGACGAGCGTGACGACGCTGCCGGACTCGCCCGCCCGGGCCGTACGGCCGCCGCGGTGCAGGTAGTCCTTGTGGTCGGCCGGCGGGTCCACGTTCACCACGAGGTCGAGGTTGTCGACGTGGATGCCGCGCGCGGCGACGTTCGTGGCCACGAGCACGGAGACGTCACCGGTCTTGAACTGGGCGAGCGTGCGGGTGCGCTGCGGCTGCGACTTGCCGCCGTGCAGCGCCGCGGCCCGTACGCCGCTGCTCAGCAGATGCTTCGTGAGCTGGTCCACGGCGTGCTTGGTGTCCAGGAACATGATCACCCGGCCGTCCCGGGCCGCGATCTCGGTGGTGGTCGCGTACTTGTCGGCGGGGCGCACCTCCAGCACGTGGTGCTCCATCGTGGTGACCGCGCCCGCCGAGGGGTCGACGGAGTGGACCACCGGGTCGTGGAGGTAACGGCGGACCAGCAGGTCGACGTTGCGGTCCAGGGTGGCCGAGAACAGCATCCGCTGTCCTTCGGACTGCACCATGTCGAGCAGCTCGGTGACCTGGGGCATGAAGCCCATGTCGGCCATCTGGTCGGCCTCGTCGAGGACGGTGATGCTCACCTGGTCGAGTCGGCAGTCACGGCGCTCGACGAGGTCCTTGAGGCGGCCCGGCGTGGCGACGACGATCTCGGCCCCGCCGCGCAGCGCACCCGCCTGACGGCCGATCGACATGCCGCCGACCACGGTAGCCAGGCGCAGCCTGAGCGAGCGGGCGTACGGCGTGAGCGCGTCGGTGACCTGCTGGGCGAGCTCGCGGGTGGGTACGAGGACCAGGGCCAGCGGCTGCCTCGGCTCGGCGCGCCTGCCCGCGGTACGGGCCAGCATCGCGAGCCCGAACGCGAGGGTCTTGCCGGACCCGGTGCGGCCGCGGCCGAGGACGTCGCGGCCCGCGAGCGAGTTGGGCAGGGTGGCCGCCTGGATCGGGAACGGCACGGTCACGCCCTCGCCGGCCAGCGCGGCCAGCAGGGGTGCGGGCATGTCCAGGTCGGCGAACGCCTCCGCGGCGGGCAGCCCCGGCGTGATCGTGACCGGCAGCGCGAACTCGCCCTGCACTCCCCCGGACCTGCGTGCGCCGCGGCCGGGAGCGCCGGAACGGCCGGCGTAGCCGGAGCCGCCGCTGCCACCCGAGCGGCCGGTGGACTGGGAGCCGAAGCCCCCGCCCCGGCGGGCGCCGCCGCGGGAGTTCTCGGACGCGCCCGAGCGGCCGTACGAATAACGTTCATTTCTACGAGACGTGTGGTTCATATGGAACCTTCCTTGATGCGGCTTGAAGCGGCACGTATCAAGGAATTCCCGGCGAAGAAATGAAAAGGTGCGGGGAACCGCGAGAACGAACCGGAGAAAGACGCTGCCGAGTTCAGGGCGATGGATGAACAGCCGGAATCGGCGCGTCCGAGTATCTGAGCGGCGCCTCGATGACGGGCGCCCCGGGCTCACGGCCCGGAAAAAAGCAACGAGCTGGGGCCCGCACCCAAGGTGCGGGCCCCAGCTACGAAGTACGCGTCAGCGTCAGGCGGGAACGATGTTCTCGGCCTGCGGGCCCTTCTGGCCCTGCGTGACGTCGAAGGTCACCTTCTGGCCTTCCTGGAGCTCACGGAAGCCCTGGGTGGCGATGTTGGAGTAGTGGGCGAACACGTCCGGGCCGCCACCCTCCTGCTCGATGAAGCCGAAGCCCTTTTCCGCGTTGAACCACTTGACGGTGCCAGTAGCCATGTCATATCTCCTTCGGGGCAGTGCCCGCGGGCCCACACTGTGCGAGCCCCACGCCGCCGTGATGATTACCCCGTCCGGAAGAACCGGCCATACAAAGCGCACCCATCAGCACATTGAGCCGACGAGTGCACTTGAAGTTTTTGGGAACCACAACTGCAACTGAGATCGATCATACCACGGACCCCGTAACCGTGCCGAGACATGGCGATCATCCACCCCGATCGGGCGATAAACCCGCAGAACTCACGGGATAATGAACCCATATCCATTTCGGCCGGCGATCAGGCCTTCGGCCAACGATCAGGCCAAGGATCAGGCCAGTGACGCCCAGGTCTTCCAGTACGTCGCCGTCCCGGCCTGGGTGCGGCCGGCGAACGTGCCGGTGCCCTTGCCCGCGTTGAGCCAGAGGTTGTCGGACGTGTCGCGGGAGACGAGGTCGTTCTTGCCGTCGCCGTTGAGGTCACCGGCGCCGATGACGTCCTTGTAGGAGCCGCCCCAGTCGCTGAAGACCCGGACGCGGTCCTTGAGGGTGCCGGTGCCGGTGCCGTTGTAGCGCCAGAGCTCGCCCGACCTGTCCAGGGCGAGGACGTCGCCGAAGCCGTCGCCGTTGAGGTCGCCGGCGCCGATGACCCGCTTGTAGCCGGTCCAGGCGGAGCGGATCTTCACCCGGGCCTTGAAGCCGTCGGTGCCGTTGTGGGCGTACAGGTAGATGTTGCCGGTCGCGGCGTCGCGGGCCAGCAGGTCGGGGCGGCCGTCGCCGGTCTGGTCGCCGGCGGCGAGCAGGGTGTCGTAGCCGCTCCAGTCCTGCGAAAGGCGCTTGTACGCGGAGTCCGGGACGGGCAGGCCGCCGCAGACGGGGGTGTAGAGGCGGGCCTCGCCGCCGGGCAGCCGCACGATGACGTCGTTGCAGCGGTCGCCGTCGAAGTCGCCGAACGCGACCGCCCGCGTGCCCGTCGGCCAGGAGCGCGTCTGGTAGGTGACCAGCGGGTTGCCGGTGTCCTGCGTGAACATGTTCAGCGCCTGGCTTCTGGACAGGCCGAGGATGTCCGAGCGGGTGGTGTCGGCGTACTCGTGCCACTTGGGCAGCGAGCGGGTGCCGGTGGTCGCGGTGAACGACGTACGCGAGGAGCCGTCGTCGGCCGACTGCGTCCAGACCGCCAGCGGACGGCCCTTGTCGTCGGTGGCCACCCGGCCCGTGCTGGTCGTCGCGTTCGTCAGGGTGTTGAGGGTGCGCGGCTTGGAGGCGCTGCCGCCCGCGAGGGTCTGCGTGACGAAGTCGCGGCGGACCGTGCGGCTCGCCTCGAAACGCTTCTGTGTGTACGTGACGACCACCGCGCCGTTCGCGGTCCGGGCAGCGCTCACCGAGCCGGTCTCGGCGTAACCGGTGAGCTCTCGTGCGCCGGCCCAGGTGCCGCGGGAGGCGAGACGCGTCGCGACTGCCGTCCCGGGGCCGACCACCGTGACGTCGCCGTTCGGGGCGGTCAGCAGCTCGCCGCCCGTGGCGATCCCGATGTTCTCGGCCGGGGCCCAGTCCGCCGAACCGGCCGTCCTGCGGGCGTAGTTGCCGCGCGAGAGCAGGTGGAAGCCGCCCTTCGGGTGGGCGGCCAGCGTGACCTGCTGGGGCTTCTCGCCCAGCTGCGGCAGGTCGCGGGGCGCGGTCCAGGAGCTCGCCCCGGCGGGCTTCTCCAGGTACTTGTAGTACCACTGGTACGCGCTCGGGTCGGGGTCGACCCCGTCGCCGGTGTAGTAGCTGTTGCCGCCCCAGAGCGCCGCGAGGGTGCCGTCGGTGGCGACGGCGAGGTGCAGGTCCCGGAGCGTGTAGTTGTAGACGTTGTCGGGACGGACGATCGGGTCCGGGAGCCGGTCCAGGGCCGTCGGCGCGGACCAGGTGCCCTGCGGGCCGGAGCGCTCGACGACGGTCAGCCGGTGGTCCTTGTCCATCCAGGCGACGGCCTGCCGACCGGCGGCGTTGGCCGCGACGGTCGCCAGGGGCGTCCCCACGCCGCGCCAGTCGGTCGCGAGCGTGCCCGTCGTGACGTCCTCGGCCGGGCCGAACGCGGTGCCGTCCGGGGCGAGCCGGGACATCCGCAGCGTGCGCTGCTCCGTGTCGGCCGCCGTCACCCACCACAGGAGCGTGAGCGCGCCGTCGTCCGTCCGCTGGAGCGTGGCGCCGGCCGCGGGCTCGGTCTGCTGCCAGGTGGCGCTGCCCGCGGGGCGGACCGACAGCACGGTCTTGCCGTCCTGTGCGAAGAGTCCGGCCATGGTGCCGCCGCGGGCCGACTCGAGGTCGATCACCCGGGTGACGCCGGGCAGTTCCTTCGGCGTGGTCCACGAGCCGAGCCCGGCCGGAACGGCGGCGGTCGTCGCGGTGGTCGCGGTCGTCGCGGTGCCGGTGGCGGCGCTCGCGGCGCTCGGCGCGGCGACGGTCAGCGCGAGTACGGGAATGAGAGCGCTCCCCAGGAGCGCGCGGGACTGCATGATCATGTGGAAAGGCCCCCCCGGGCTTGATGCCACGAACAAAAGTGAAAGACCTGCCTCCCGCATCACACGCAGCGGGGCAGGAAGCGTGAAGAAAAACGCAAAAACAGCGGCAGCGTATACCAGCCAGGCCCCGCGGAGGCGGGGGGACCCAGGGGCTGCAGGGGCATCAGAACCGTCCTGATGCGAACTGACGTGCTTGTGTCACGTGTTCGAGTGCACCTAGTTTTCCGCGGCATGACCATGTCGAGAAGAGCGATCATCAAGGGCATAGCCACCGCTCCGTTCGCCGGAGCCGCCGCCGGCGTCCTGGCCGCAACTCCCGCCGAGGCGGCCACCATTGACGCCAGTCAGTACTCGCTCACCAGCCGCACCTCCAACAGCTACGGCGAGTTCGCCGCTCTCACGGCCGCACTGGCGGCCAGGCTGCCCACGGTGGACGCGACCACCGTCATAGCCGACACCAACCGCAACGCCACCCATCTCACCAGCGCCCCGAGCACCTCCGAGGCGTTCGCGACCGGCTTCGCCTGGGACCCCGACGACCAGGACGTCGACTACTGGATTCCCCAGGGCGTCACCACCAGCGCCGACGCCTACGGCAACGGGCTCTACCCGGAGGGCGGGAGCAACAAGGTCGTCCTCGTCTCCTGGTACTTCGAGACCGACCCCGACGGCGACGGAGTCGACGAGTACGCGCTCGACAAGGGTCTGCGCCTCACCTTCGTCGACTACAACACCGCGTCCACACCGACGTACCGGCACATCCTGCTGGTCGAGCCCGTCAGGACCGCCACCGGTGCGTACTCCTTCAACCCCATCCGCAAGCATGCGGGCGGCATCATGTGGTACGGCAACCTGCTCTATGTCGTCGACACCTACAAGGGCCTGCGGGTGTTCGACCTGAACACCCTCTTCACGGTCGACACCGCCGAGAAGGACCTGTGCGGTCTGAGCACCGACGGGACGACGTACTACGGCTACGGATACCAGTACGTCCTGCCGCAGAGCCACGCCTACGACAACGCCGGAACATATCTGCGCTACACGACGATCGGGCTCGACCGCGCCAGCACCCCCGACAGCCTGACGGTGAGCGAGTACTCCCTCTCCGGCACCGTCGACTACGACGACGGCACGTTCAACGGCACCGGCAAGCCCGCCTCCGCCACGCCCCACGTCGTCCGCTGGCCCCTCGACTACACCGACCGCGAGCTGGGCTCGCTCACCGCGACCGAAGCGGTCACCGTCGCCCAGCAGAAGATCCAGGGCGTCGTCTCCCGCAACAGCAAGCACTACCTCTCGACGAGCAACGGCCCGTCCACCAAGGGCACCCTGCGCACCTTCACCTCCGGCGGCTCGACCGCGAGCGCGGTCTGCGACCTGGCGATCGGCTGCGAGGACCTCAGCTACCACACCAGCGGCGCGTCCGGCTGGGCCTACAGCGAGTCCGTGATCTGGAACGTCAGCGAGTACGTCGACAAGCGATACGTCTACGCGGTCCACGCGGACGGCTCCTGACCCCTGCGTTCCCCGGGCCGGGGGTGTAGTGGGCTACACCCCCGGCCC